>JBAVQS010000073.1:0-6898 GCA_049694275.1 Anaerolineae bacterium
CTTGTAGGGGCGACCGGCCGGTCGCCCCTACTGCCGAATAAAGACGAATTGCGCAAACGCCGAGAAATGATAAAATCAGGGTATGTCGGTCTTGATGGGCCTCGGTTTCGGCGCGGTGCTGCTCGTCGTCGGCCTGCTCACGGCGATTTTTGCGCCGCAGGTCGGGCCCAACCCCTTCTTTGGATTTCGCATTGGCGACGCCTTTTCCAGCCGTGAGGCCTGGGACCGGACCAACCGCGCGGGCGGGATCGCCTTTGCGCTCGTCGGCGCCGCAACGCTCATCCTGGCGCTCGTGATCGCGCAGCTCAACCTGCCGCGCGATGTGGGGCTTATCGCCCTCACGTTCTTTACGGTCGTCGCGCTCGGAGGCGCAACAATCTGGGCCATCCTCTATGCCCGCCAGTTCGCGCCGCCCGCACCGCCCGCGACGCCGACTGGCGAGACCGGAACGGCCGGGTTCGGCTGGCCATACTTGCTGCCCATCCTCCTGACCCTCGCGCTGCTCGCCGCCAGCAGCTTGTATTTCTACCCACAGCTCCCGCTCGCGAGGATGGCCTCTCATTTCAACATCCACGATCAACCGGATGGCTGGACGACCCGCGACGCCTTTATGCAAACCTTTCAGGGATTGGCAGTGACGATGCTCGTCGTCAACACTGTTCTCATTCTCATTGCCGCGTTTAGCCGGCGCAAGCCCCGCGTCCCGCTCGGCTGGCCGTGGAACAAGCTGCCCACACGGGGACTGTTCTATGTTGGGATCGCGCTGAGCCTGCTCAATTCGATGATCACCATCATCCAGTTGAACGTCCTGTGGTTTAACACGCGCGGCGTCCTGTTATTTCCCTTTGGCAATATGTTCCTGTTCGCCGCACCGCTGCTGCTAGCCCTGGTGCTGCTCTATTGGCTGATCGCCGCGCTCTACGAGCCCGCGGCCTAACTGCAATCAAAGGAGATACTCTATGTACAAGGTTGTCCTGCTCCGCCACGGCGAGAGCATCTGGAACAAGGAAAATCTCTATACCGGATGGACCGATGTAGACCTCTCGGACAAAGGCATCGCCGAGGCGAACCGCGCCGGCGAAACGCTGAAAGCGGAAGGGTACGTCTTTGACGTCGCCTTTACCTCTGTCTTGAAACGCGCCATCCGCACCCTCTGGATCACCCTCGACAAGATGGACCTGATGTGGATTCCGGTCCATAATTCGTGGCGGCTGAACGAGCGCATGTACGGCGCGCTCCAGGGGCTGAACAAGGCGCAGACCGCCCAACAGTACGGCGAAGCCCAGGTCAAGCTCTGGCGCCGCAGCTATGACGTCCAACCCCCGGCCCTCACCACCGCCGACCCGCGCTGGCCCGGCAACGACCCGCGCTACAAGGATCTCGACCCAAAGGATACGCCGCTGACCGAATGCCTCAAGGACACCGTCGCCCGCTTCCTCCCCTACTGGCAAGAGACGATCGCGCCGGCCATCCGCCAGGGCCGCCGCGTCATTATCGCCGCGCACGGCAACAGCCTCCGCGCCCTCGTGAAATACCTCGACAATGTCTCGGAACAGGAGATTGTCGAGCTCAACATCCCGACCGGCGTGCCGCTCGTGTACGAGCTGGACGAAAATCTCAAACCCATCCGGCACTATTACCTCGGCAACCAGGAAGAGATTCTCAAGGCGCAGCAAGCCGTCGCGCAACAGGGCGCCGTCAAAAAGGACTGAAAGATGCCTACATCACCCCTCGCGGGCATGCCTGCGCCGCGCAGCCTGCTCGTCAACGTGCCACTGCTCGTGTCCGCTTATTACACCCACCGGCCCAACGTCGATAACCCGAACGAACGGGTTGCGTTCGGCACATCGGGGCATCGCGGGACCTCGCTCAATCGTTCGTTCAACGAGGATCATATCCTCGCCATCTGCCAGGCCATCTGCGAATATCGCCAGGGCAAAGGGATCAACGGCCCGCTCTATATCGGCCTCGATACGCACGCCCTCTCCGAGCCGGCGTTCGAGACCGCGGTTGAGGTGCTCGCCGCGAACGGGGTCAACCTCATCATCCAGGCGGACCACGGGTATACGCCCACGCCCGCCATCTCGCACGCGATCCTCTCTTACAATCGCGGGCGCACCGCCGGCCTCGCCGACGGCATCGTCATCACCCCCTCGCACAATCCACCCGGCGATGGCGGATTCAAGTACAATCCCCCCGAGGGCGGTCCGGCCGACACGAGCATCACGCGCGCCATTCAGGACCGCGCCAACGACATTCTGCGCGATGGTCTCAGAGCGGTCCAGCGCGTCCCGTACGATAAGGGCCTGCAAGTATCGACAACCCACGCGTTCGACTATGTCACGCCCTATGTCGAGACCCTGGGAGAGATCATCAATATGCCGGCCATCGCCGCGGCCGGCCTGCGCATCGGCGCCGATCCCCTCGGCGGGGCGACCTTCCAGTACTGGCAGCCGATCATTGACCGTTACAAGCTCAACGTCCAGGTGGTCAATCCCAACATCGATTTTACCTTTTCCTTTATGACGGTCGATCACGATGGCAAGATTCGGATGGACTGCTCCTCGCCTTACGCCATGGCGAGCCTCATCCATCTCAAAGACCAGTTCGACATTGCCTTTGGCAATGACACGGACGGCGACCGGCATGGGATCGTCACGCGCAGCGCGGGCTTGCTAAACCCCAATCACTATCTCGCGGTCGCTATCCACTATCTCTATCAGAATCGCCCCGGGTGGCGTCCGGATGCGGCGGTCGGCAAGACGCTGGTTTCGAGCTCGATGATCGACCGCGTGGCCGCCAGCATCGGCCGCCGGCTGGCCGAAGTCCCCGTTGGCTTTAAATATTTCGTCGATGGCCTGCTCGACGGCTCGTTCGGCTTTGGCGGCGAAGAGAGCGCGGGCGCCTCCTTCCTCCGCCAGGACGGGACCGTCTGGACCACCGACAAGGACGGGATCATCATGGACCTGCTCGCCGCCGAGATCACCGCCGTCACCGGACGCGACCCCGGCCAGCACTATCAGGCGCTGACCGAGCAGTTCGGCGACCCCGCATACGAGCGCATCGACGTCCCCGCGACCAAGGCGCAAAAAACGGTCCTCGCGGATCTCAACCCGGACATGGTCCAGGAGCTGGTGCTCGCCGGCGACAAGATCACCGCCAAGCTCACCCGCGCGCCGTTCAACGACGCCCCCATCGGCGGCCTCAAAGTCGTCGCCGAGAACTGCTGGTTCGCGGCGCGTCCCTCCGGCACCGAGGATGTCTACAAGGTCTATGCCGAGAGCTTTCAAGGCCCCGAGCATCTCAAGGCCGTACAAAAAGAGGCCGAAGCCATCGTCAGCGCCGCCCTCAAGCGCGCCGGCGTCTAACGGAGGGATATGACCCTCTCTGAGCATGCAACCCGCAAGCGCCTGATTGATCAGGCGCTCATGGCCGCCGGCTGGGGCCCGATAATCGCTTATCAGGGCCGCTCGCCGCGCGGGTTGATAGTCTATGAGGAATACCCCACGGCCAATGGGCCGGCCGATTATATCCTCTTTGAGAACGGCCTACCCATTGCTATCGTCGAAGCGAAAAAGCTCGCCGTCGGTCCGCAGAACGTCCTGCAGCAGGCCCAGCGCTACGCCCGCGGGGTCGTCGATAGCCCGTTCCAGTACGGCGAGTATCGCGTCCCATTCATCTATTCGACCAACGGCGAAAAAATCTGGTTTCAGGACCTCCGCGATCCGCACAGCCGGTCGCGTGAGGTCCGGCGCTTCCACACCCCCGCCGCGCTCCGCGAGCTCCTCGCCCGCGACAAGGCGCAATCGCGCGCGTGGCTCCAGTCCCACCCCATCGCCGAATCCAACTCCGCTGGGCTTTACCTCCTCCGCCCCTACCAGCGCGACGCGATTGCCAGCGTCGAGAGCGCACTCGAACAGAACAAGCGCCAGATGCTCGTGGCGATGGCGACCGGCACCGGCAAGACCCTCACTACGATTGCCCTCCTCTATCGCCTGATGGAAGCGGGGCTCGCGCGCCGCGTCCTCTTTCTCGTCGACCGCCGCGCCCTTGCCGCCCAGGCGGTCTCCGCCTTTGCCCGCTTCGAGCCGGCGCCGGGCCTGAAATTCGACCGCGTCTATGAGGTCTACAGCCAGCGCTTTCAACGCCAGGACCTGGAGGAAGAGAAATTCGACCCGCGGGTGCTGCCTACGTCCTATCTAACAAACCCCGATGGGACACAGGCCTTTGTCTATATTTGCACCATCCAGCGCATGCGCATCAACCTCTTTGGCCCGCCCGACGAACAGGCCGCCGACGAGGAGGCCGAGACCGACGCGCCCGTCCTCGACATTCCCATTCATGCGTTTGATGTGATCGTCGCCGACGAGTGCCATCGCGGCTATACCACGAGCGAGACCGGCAAGTGGCGGGCGGTGCTCGACCATTTCGACGGCGTCAAGATCGGCCTCACCGCCACCCCGGCCGCGCACACCACCGCCTATTTCAAGGATATTGTCTATCGCTACGAATACGACCGCGCCGTCCGCGAAGGCTATCTCGTCGATTACGACCCGGTCGTGATTCAATCCGACATCGCCATGCGCGGCGCCTTCCTCCGGCCCGGCGAGCTCGTGACGCTTCAGGACCGAGCCACCGGTCAGATGCGATTTGAAACCCTGGAGGACGAGCGCGAGCTCCCCGCCTCCGAGCTCGATCAGGAATGGGCGGCCCCCGACCGCGATACCAAGGTGGTCCAAGAGTTGGCAAAATATCTCCGCGCCCAGGAAGAGGCGTTCGGCCATTTTCCGAAAACGCTCCTCTTTGCCCACAACGACCTGCCGCACGTCTCGCACGCCGACCGCCTGGTCAACCTCCTGCGCGACGAGTTTCATCGCGGCGATGCCTTTGTCTGCAAGATCACCGGCAGCCCGAACGTCGACCGGCCGCTCCAGCGCATTCGCGAGTTCCGCAATCGCCCCGAGCCAGGCATCGTCGTCACCGTCGATATGCTCTCGACCGGCGTCGATATCCCCGCGCTCGAAAACATCGTCCTGCTCCGGCCCATCCGGTCCCGCATCCTCTTTGAGCAGATGCTCGGGCGCGGGACTCGCCGCTGTGATGAGATCGGCAAAACCAAATTCACCGTATTCGACGCCGCCGGCGCGCTCGACTATTTCGCGCACGCCAGCGCCTTTACCGCCGACCCGCCCGACAAGCCCACCCGCATGGTGCGCGAGGTCATCGCGGCGATCTATAACAACGAGGACCGCGATTACAATACCCGCATCCTCGTTCGCCGCCTTCAGCGGGTCGCCAAGGACATCTCCGCCGCGGGCCGCGAGCTATTTACACCCTTTATCCCCGACGGCGACATTGCCGCCTTTGCCCGCGCCCTGCCCGACGCCATCGACACGGACTGGGCTGCGACAATGCGTGTGCTCCGCGATCCCGAATTTCAGCGCCTGCTCACCGACTACCCGCGTCCCACGCGCACCTTTATCATTGCCGAGTCCGCGGAGGATTTCGTCACCTCCGGCTATCTGATCCGCCTGGCCGATGGGCAGTCCGTTCGCCCGGACGACTATCTCGCCTCATTCGAGCGTTTTGTCCGCGACAACCCCGACCATGTCGAGGCCATCCGCATCCTCCTCGAACGTCCCGCCGGATGGCGCACCGACACCCTGCGCGAGCTCCGCGCCAGGCTTTCCGCGCGCCCCGAACACTATACCGAAGACAATCTGCGCCGCGCCTACCAGAACAACCTGGCCGACATCATCTCGATGGTCAAGCACGCCGCCTCCGGCCAGCCTCTCCTCTCCGCAGAAGAACGCGTCGACCGCGCCATCGCCGCCGTCCTTGCCGGGCAAACCCTCACGCCCGACCAGCAAAAATGGCTCGACCTCATCCGCCGCCATCTCGTCGTCAACCTGGCCATCGACCGCGCTGACCTCGACCTCCTCGAATTCGAGCTCGCCGGCGCCACCTACCCCCGCCTCAACGCCGATTTCGACGGGCGATTGGATGATATAATGCAACGATTGAATGAGGCCATTGCCGAATAGCAAAGATTGAACCGCAAAGAACGCAAAGAGCGCAAAGAAAAACAAGAACAGGAAAACCACATGGCAACTACAACTCTGGGCAAAATGGAACAAGTAGAACTACGCGAGGTCTGGGAAGACGAGGCAGGCGATTTTACACCGTGGCTCGCCTCAGACATCGGCCTATCTTTACTTGGCGATACGATTGGACTGCAGTTGGAATTGATTGGGCAGGAACAAAAGGTTGGTCCATACAAGGCAGATATTCTTGCACGAGCCATCGAGGAAGATGAAGATGAGGATCATTTAGTTATCGTCGAAAACCAGCTAGACAAGACGAACCACGACCACCTTGGCAAGCTGATTGTATATGCAGCAGGAAAAAGGGCGCACACAGTGGTTTGGATTGCTGAGACCTTTACCGATGAGCATCGCCAGGCATTGGATTGGCTGAATGAGAACTCTGGAAAAGCTCTTGCTTTTTTTGGCCTTCAAATCGAATTGTGGCGGATAGGCGGTTCAAACCCTGCCCCACAATTCAAAGTGGTGAGCAGCCCTAATGCGTGGGCCAAAGAAGCAGCAAAAGAGGAGGATACCCGCGCACTGACAGAGACCAAACAGGACCAACTCCAGTTTTGGGAAGAGGTCAAACAATATGGTCAGACACACCATTCTCCAATCCAATGGCGCAAGCCGCGTGGTCAGCATTGGTATCCACTTGCAGTTGGACGCGCTGGTTTTTGGATGAACCTACAGAGTTTTGATTAATTAATGTCCGCGCTTGTGCCGCCACGGCAGGTCAGAACCAAAGATGCATGCCCAGAGACGCTTTTGCGAGCGGCGCGTGCGTGCCAGTCCAGCCATCACGTATCCTT
>JBAVQS010000074.1:0-15735 GCA_049694275.1 Anaerolineae bacterium
CGCGCGAAGGCGCGACCTGCACCCCGCACTTTTCGCAGACCATGCCCTTGTAGCGAACCTTTTTATACTTGCCGCAGTAGCATTCCCAATCGCGCGTGGGGCCAAAAATGCGCTCGTCGAACAGACCGTCGCGCTCGGGGCGGAGGCGACGATAGTTGATGGTCTCGGGCTTTAATACTTCGCCATGAGACCACGACTTGATCTGGTCGGGCGAGGCGAGGGAGATGCGAACTGCAGAAAAGTCTTTGATTTCCATTTACACCTCTCGATACGAATAATCAGTAATGCGTAAACTGCTAGTCACGAAGGACGGATAGGGCGCAGGGAGAACCTGCCCTAATTTGTCGGAACAGCTTGATAAGCGCCTTTAGCGGCAGACAGCGCCTTCTACAGAGACGCGCCGCCGACGCATCTCTATCGGTACCGGTTCAGAGACTCGACGTTCTTGTGCCCGAGCCACTCGGCGACGAGGTGGGGGGCGTGTGTTTCATCCAGCATCTTTTTGGCGCAGGTGTGACGAAGACTGTTGGCGCAGACGTCGTCGAGTTGGGCTGCCTGGGCGTACGATTCGACCAGACGCTGGATAGAGCGCATCGAGAGGGGCTGTCCCCTCTGACTGACGAACAATCGCCGAACTTCGGGCATATTCGGGCGGACCTGAATGTACTCGCGCAGCGCGCGCGAGAGCGTATCGTTGAGCGGCACCTCACGATAGTGGTCCTGCGCTGCGCCCCGAACGATCAACCGCATCCCATTCCCGGTCAGCGCAATATCATCCGTGTCTAGCGTGGCGACCTCGTTCACACGCAGGCCAGCCTGGAGCATCAACTCGATGATGGCGTAATCGCGCCGCATCAGACTGGGGCGCGCGCCCGCGCGCACTGCCACAATCAATCGCTCAATCTCGTCATAGTCAAGCACGCGCGGCCCAGCCGGTACGTCACGCAGGTTGCGCACCAGTTGAATCTCACGCGCTGGATTTACATCGGCTTCGTGCGCATGTACCAGGTAGCGGCCCAAGATACGCAAGGCTTGCAGTCGGCGATTCACCGTGGCCGTTGACTGCTCGGTCGCGCTTGCGAGATAGTTGCGATATTTTTGGAAATGTTCGGCCTGTGGGCGAGGGTTCCCCTGTGTCTCCAGCATCCAACGCACAAAACCGCGTACATCCGCTACGTAATTGCGGATGGTCGCGGGTCTCAATGACGAGTTCGTAAGATATGCTTCAAACCGCTCCACCAGCGCCTCTAGCCAGCGGGCACTGTCCGTGCCGGGGGGCGGCGCAGCCTGTTCTTGTTTGGGGGACAGCAGAGTCAATTTTAGACAGCAAAAACCTGACATGCCTCGCCCATCTCCGGTTGAGAGGCTCGTCAGGTTCTATTTCTTGAATTATACGCACATATTATACGCCATTCCTGCAATATGTCAAGCGGCAATTCCTGCCCTTTTTATTCGTGCGTGCTGTAGGGAGCGGTGTGTCTCTTCAGTCCGGCGGCGACAAAGCGCAGGTCGGCGATCAGATGGATATGATTCCGGTGTTTGTAGAGTTCTAACGGGATCAGGAGGCCAAAGGTAATGGCTGTGAGAACACGCGTATCGTTCCAGGGAACATCCCCGAGCAGGGGGAGTTGATGCGGAAATATGAATTGGATGAGCCAGAGCAGAAAGAGACTGAGGGCATTCAGCCGTGTAAAGCGCCGCTTGAACAGCGTCACGCTACCGTATAGAGTCATCATCAGCGATAGGAGGATTTCTTCGCGATGGTGTGCATCAAGCGGGATTGCCGCGACATGCCCGAGCGAAAGGGAATAGGCGAGCGGGATCATGGCGACGAGCAGGGTCCATTGGTTGACTTTGGAGGAAATGAGGTTGATGAGGCCCAGCGGCGCGAGGTCGATGCTTTTGGCCCAATAAAAAGCCGTCACCTTTTCAGGGAACTCGCTCAGGAAGGGGGCGCACCACTGGACAAAGATAAATGCGCTGACCCCCGTCGCCAGCGCTACTGTCTTCATGCTAAGCAAAAAGGGTTCGGCCATTGCCCACATCGTCAGCCCGCCGATGACAAAAATCCCTGCCAGCTTGTAAAACTGCTCGCCTGTCTTGGGAATGGTCGCGAGGTAGCGTGGCATGGTGAGCAGGTCCTCTTTTTTCTCGGCGTCTTCTTCTGGCATGCGCTGAAGGAGAAACATATAAGCAACAAAGATGAGCGCCAGAACGGCCGCGTCGAACAGGGTCAGCTCGCCGCGCCAGAGGACGAGGACGAAATAACCGCTGCTTGCCATAAGCGCGAGCACCTCGACAATCGTCTCTTGGCGCAGGGCGACATGAGTGATTCCCTTACCCGTCTTGAGCTTGCTATAGATATCGGCCGTGAAAAAGACGAGCGCCCAGCCGACGCCCATGAGCAGTCGATTCGAGCCTGTAAAATTTGCCATCATCAGGTCGATCTCCTGCCGCCAGGCGATAGTGGCTTCAACCATGAACTCTGGCACAACTTGCAGCAGGGCGATGATGGCAATGGCCAGCCCCTGGCTGACGACAAACTGGGCTGCCTCGGCGCCCCAACTAATAAGAATCGCGGCCAGGATGACCGCGCTGAATGAGAGCCAGACCACCGCCGGGAGTGGAGGAGCAAGGAGACGGATGATAAAGGATGCGGCAATACAATAAGCAAAGAGTAGCCAGTAGCTGCCAACGATCTTGAAATTTCCTGATTGGGCGACGCGGGCAAGGTAATCAATGATAAACTGCGTGATTTCGCTCCTTGGCATGCTTCCGCCGATGGGGTTGCAGTGCTATGAGTTTTCTCGGGCAAAAAGACGGGATGCACCACACAATGCGCCTGCCAGGTAGGGAAAAGTGGTGAATCCCGCCTCACCGTGCTCCTCTGTCTAAAGGAAAAGAAAAAAGGAGGTGAAAGCCTTTGGTATGTACGCGGGGAATATTTCCCGTATCGGTAACAGAGAAAAGGAGACCATCCGGCCAGTTCGCCTGTCCCGGCCCTACAAGAACAGTTCTGGGCGGATGAGTCGGTCAATCAACAAGGCGATGGAAGGAAAATTTCCATCCATTTCCATTTTGGTGACTCGGCAAAGACTATCAAATTCCTCTGCACAGATGGGACACTGGGCCAGATGCCCTTGTACCAAGGTCCAGCGAACATGTCCATCCTGGCCGGCCAAAACTGCTTCGGCATACCCGGCCAAGAGGTGAGCACACTCGCCACAATCAATTTCTGTTTCAAAGGTAAGCGCAATGCACTGCATCAGGCGCGCAATATGAGCTTCTGCCACGTTATCGTTCCTTTCTATCTGTAACGCCGCTGCTCAAAATCTTACGAAACGGGCGCTCGGTGTTCTGTCTCAAATAGGCTCAGGATGTCCTGGACCTGAAATCCCTTTTCTTCCAGGCTCTTTTTTAGCTTGGCTCGCGCATCATGTAGCATCTTGTATACCGCATTCCGGTTCATGTGAAATTGCTCGGTCACGACTTCCATCGGGATATCTTCGAATGCAATTGCCATGAGAATCTCGCGCTGGCGTGGTGTCAGGTCCTGATTGATGGCTTGCCGGACTGCTCTCCAGATCTCTTGCTGGCGTGCAGCCAGGTCGGGGTCAGCAGCATTCTTGTCCTCGACTTGAAAGGCCGGGACCTCGGTTTTGTTGAGCAGGTTCTCCAGTGAGACGTTCTTCCACCGTTGCCGTCGCGCTTCGACGAGCGACATGTTGATCGCAAAGCGGTAGGCCCAGGTTGTAAATTTGCTTTCACCGCGAAACTCGTCGATATGGTTGAGCACGGTTAGCAAGGCATCCTGCGCCAGGTCCTCGGCTACCTGTTGAATCTCTTCGCGCGCCAGCCCGCGTAATTCGCCCGGATTCTGCGTAAAGAAATACAGGACTGCCCGCATCAGGTATTCTCGCAAATCATTAATCGCCTCTTGCTGTTCCGGCCCTTTCCCGCGTAGCTCGTGTAACCATTCCTCATTTGTCCGTTGCTTCATGTATTTTGTTTCTAGTTAAAAGGATATGGGGCATTGATACGAATAAAGCGATAGGCTTTTCTATTACTCGTCCCGAAAGGCCGTCGCCGGCGGGAATTCGGAAACCGCCTCGCGTGCCTTGGGGACTGGCGGCGGTTGCGTATTGTCTGCCGGCGGCAAATGGAGCGCATCTTCCGGTGTAAGGGGCGGGGGGCCCGTTGGCGCCGGAATCGGCACCACGACGACCTGGGGCGGCGGGGCCGGCTCCGGATTCTCGCCGTGCTGAGATTGCATCAGGAGCCGATGATAGGCCACAAGCGCATCGACGATGTTTCGGCTTTGCAAGGTTGTCTCACGCTCGCGTATCTTACGCTTGATCTCTTCTGTCCGGCGAAAGATTTCAGCCTGGATGGACTGTGGATCCTTGACGTTGTAAAAGATGATTGGCGGCGCGCCGCCGCCGACAGTAATCTCGACATTGCCAAAGTTGAGCATGGTCGCGAGCGGACCTTCGCGGATGACTTTGGCATCCTGAACGTTCATAAACGGCGCGGTTGTTTCCTTGGAATGGAATCCGAACGGGAGCCGTTCAAGGTCGACAATCATCGTGTCTGTGACGCGGTAAATGTCATTGCGCCAGTCTTCCCATTCCCAGGCGATCTTGCCACCGACGATCAAGAGCGCCAATCCCCACACTGCATAGAACCCGACGGCTGGAATGATCGAAAGTAGAGGGAACATCAAATAGAGTGGCAGCAGAGCGACCACGAATAGCATCAGGAGCGGCCAAAATGTGATCTGGCGAAAGAGCGCTACCCAGTGCTTGCGCCAGGTAATGGTCGTTCCCTCGCGGAGCTCGCTGCCAAACATGTTGCGCAACTGTTCGCTCAACGAGGGTTTTTTCGGCTTGGGTGGAACTGGTTTTTTCTCTTCCAAGGGCACCTGGGTTACATAGTGACGCAACTCGCTGCTCAGCCGGCTGCGGAATTTCTCTCGGTCCTCGGCCTGCTGGCGCGCGCGCAGCAACCGGCGCTGGTCTTCGATGAGCTTGCGCACCACCGCGGCGTTTGCAATATGGTCGAACTCTATACCGCTGCCTTCCCTGCCGCCCGACCTGATTTCCAGGTCCGCGACGCCGAGCAGCGTCAGCAGGGGGTTGCCCTCATGGATGATCATCTCCTGGATCTTGCCAATCGGGAGCTCGTTGCGGGTCTCACTTATAAAGAGCTTGCGTTCCGCGTGAATGACTCGTTTGTTGGTGACAATAAAATCATCATCCGACCAGTCCGTGCTTTGCACAAACCCCCAGATGCCGGCGATCAAGGCCATCGCTCCCATCAGCCCGAAACCTAGATTGGGATCGCCCAATATCTTGAGCAGGTCAAAATACATCGCTGCGCCGATGGCGGCTATACCCAGCAAGCCGGCTCCGATAGGGGGCAAGAGCGCTTGAATGAGAGTCAAATGATGACGGTGACTGGTATAGGCGACATATTCGCCGGGGGTGAGCCATTTGAATCCATGGGTAAGTTTACGCCGTGTGGCTGTTACCTCCGGCATGTGCTTGAGCATCTCAGGGTCACTTGCCGTCAGCTCATCAAAATCCTCCTGTGCGATTACATAGAGCCAGGCCTGGCCGGTCGCCTCCGCGGTAAATTCGGATGGTTCCTGGGACGTAAACATCGCCTTGCCAAAACACTGTCCTGGCGTGTACGTGCCGACCGGCTTTTCAAACCCCTCTGTGTCGGTCTTGCGGAGATGGACCTTGCCCTCGTCGACGATAAAAAAGCGGATGGTGAGGTCGCCCTGCTTGATAATATCTTCGCCCGCGACAAAACGCTGTCGCCGGGAAATTACCGCCAGCTTGTTTAGATCGTCGGGCGTCAGGTTTTTCATGAAATCGATGCCCTGTAAGCGAGAAATCACGTCCGTCATTTTACAAGTTCTCTTTGAGCTTTTGCGCCGCGGCGCGCGTCATTCCTTCGACCTGGAGCAGATCTTCGACGCTTGCCTCGCGAATCTTGTCGAGTGAGCCGAATTGGGTGAGCAGGGCGCGCCGCCGTTTGGGCCCGATTCCAGGAATGGCGTCGAGCTGTGAGGCGAGGCCGTGCTTGGCGCGCAGGCTGCGGTGATAGGTAATGCCAAAGCGGTGCGCCTCATCGCGAATCCGCTGCAAGAGATGCAATGCTTCTGATCGTCGTGAGAGGCGAATCGAATTGGATTGCCCGGGCGCAAAGACCTCCTCTTCCTGCTTGGCAAGCGAGATGAGGCTCACTCCCTCGATCCCCATTTCTTGAAATATTTCTTCGGCCGCGTGCAGTTGCCCCTTACCGCCGTCGATAATCACCAGGTCCGGCATCCGTGCCCATGACGCGTCGTTTTTATGCTCGGTGGTAAATCCCTTGGATTTCGGCGCCTTGCGTTTCTCCCCGGTCTTGTTCCGGTTCTCTATTGGCTGCGCGTCAGGTACGAGCATCGCGGTTGCTTCCGGTTCGCCGACCGGGGGCTGTTCCGGCGCTGCTGCGGACACGTTGTTCTGCTGTATCTCTATGCTTCCTTGCGCATTCGCTTCCCATGCTCCCTGTGCCTGCTCGTCGTGCTGTGCCTCTTTATATCGCTTGAACCGGCGTCGGAGCACTTCCTGCAGGCTGGCGAAATCGTTAGCCCCTTCGACCGTCCTGATTTTGAACTTGCGGTAATCGCTCTTTTTGGCTGCGCCGCGCTCGAATACTACCATCGCCCCGACCGAGTTGCTTCCCTGGGTGTTGGAAATGTCATAACACTCCATCCGGAGCGGCGGCCGTTCCAGCCCCAGCGCTTCCTGCAACTCTTCGACCGCCTGGATATGTTTGTTCTCGTCGGCGAGCCATTGTGCCTTGAGCGTTTCAAGTGTGATACGCGCATTCTCGGTCGCCATCTGCATCAACCCTTCTCCCGGTATGTTGTGCGGGATGCCGATGGTGACCTTCTGTCCCTTGTTCTTTTTGAGCCACTGCTCGATGATCTGGGCTTCGTCAATGCTCTCGGGGATCAGGATCTCGGGTGGGATGTAGGCGGCCTGGTCATAGAACTGTGTCACAAAGGACGAGAGGACGTTTTCGGTATTCTCGTTCTCGGTCCCTTCGAGGACAAAGTATTCACGCCCGAGCAGCTTGCCGCCGCGGACGAAAAAGACCTGAACGCAGGCGCTACCGTCGTCTTTGGCAAAGGCGATGACGTCCTGGTCGACGAGTTCGGGCGAGACCACCTTTTGGTGCTCGGTAATGCGGTCGATTGCCTGGAGTTGGTCGCGATAATAGGCGGCGCGCTCGAACTGGAGCGCTTGGGCCGCATCTTCGAGCTTGAGGCGAATGCTCTCCGTCACCTCTTCGGTATGCCCCTGCAGGAATTGAGAGAGCCGGTCGATCATCGCTCGATACTCGTCGCGGTTGACTACGCCGATGCAGGGAGCCAGGCATAGCCCGATGTCGTAATAGAGGCAAGCCCGTTTGTCCTTGCCTGTAATCTCGCGGTCGCAGGTTAGGTAGGGAAAAACCTTGCGTAAGGTGTCTAACGTTTCGTGGACTGCCCACACTGCTGTAAAGGGGCCAAAGTATCGCGCTCCATCCTGGTCCATCCGTCGGGTCATGAACACTTTGGGAAAGGGGTCTTGCCAGGTGACCTTGATATAGGGGTAGGTCTTGGCATCCTTGAGGCGGATGTTGTATTTGGGCCGATACTTTTTAATCAGATTGTTCTCGAGGACGAGCGCCTCGAGTTCGGTCTCGGTGACGATAAACTCGATGTGGGCAATGTTCTGGGCGAGATGTGCGACTTTGCCCGATTCGTTCGGCTGCAGATGGAAATAGGAACGAACCCTGTTCCGCAGATTGATTGCCTTGCCGACATAGATGATCTCCCCCCCGTCATTTTTCATCAAATAGACGCCGGGGGTGGACGGCAGCGTATCCAGAATCTGCTGGATCTCGGGCTTGATTCTAGGAAACATCAAGCAAAATTATACCATAGGGTCGAACAGCCTGACGCTTTTTCAATGCGGCCACTTGAGCGGAGGGTTCCCGCTGCCAGAGGTCATGGCGGCGTTTTTGGCTGCGCGGTTGGAGCGCCACCGGAACAAGAGCCAGATGAAAACGACCAGGAGCAGACCGAGCAGGACCGGCGCGATGATTGCGAGAGTGGAAACGAGAACGGAAACGATGTCCTCCGCGATGCTGACCAGCCAATTCCCGGTACCGAGTGTGCCGGCCGTGACAACAGGGCGAACGGTAGCTTTAGTCGCATGAACGCCAAAGGCCACGACGAGTCCAAGGATCACTGCAATCACCGGATTGAGGTTGGTAATCACATGCGCTTCGGATGCAAAGAGGACCGCGCCGGCTGTCGGGCGCACAAAAGTTTGGATGACATCATTGATGTGGTCGAGCCCGGGAATCTTGTCGACAAAGACCTCGATCAGTTCAAGCACGACCAGTGTGCCGAGGACCCATTCATTCGTCAGGGCATCGAAAGGCGGGCTGAGCTGGACCCAGTTGGTGAAGCGGGCGGCCAGCCCCACTACAAGCAATGGAATATAGGCGTTGAGGCCGGAGGCGGCCGAAAGCCCAAAGCCCTGGAAAATCTGCATGATTGCGCCCATTTTTCAACTCCCATCGAGTGTCATGTATCTACACAAATGAGGCAGAAACCCGTTCTCGACTGGCGAAAACGGGTTCCCGGTATTTCAATCTGACTGATAGGGTGCGGTTGTCCCCAGCCCAGAGCGCTTTATTGCAATGGCGTTGGCGTCATTGGCGGAGGCGCCATCGGCGACATCGGCGACATCGGCGCTGGGCCAGCGGTTCCGGCTGCTGTCCGCGCATACTGCCCGAACAGGTGCGCCATCACCAACTGGGACCAAAAGTAGGTGAAAAAGACGCCAATGAAACAGGCAATCGTGCCCACGATTTCCGCAGCGATACCGGCGACAATTGCCAGGATGAGCGCAATGACGTAACTACCGATATTGGCCCGGATATAGGCGAGATTCCCACCAAAGTCCCAAAACGTAGAGAGTTGCCCATTTAGCGCATAGCGACTGAGCGGGGCGTACAGATAGACGACGGCGACAAGCGAGTAGATAGCGCTAATACATTGGAGGCATGTCAAAACAATGCTGGCTGCCTGCGCGGTGTTGCCCGAGCTGTCACTCGTTTGGTTGGCAAGAAACCCGGTGATCGCAGCGTTGCAACAGGCGATGAGAATGGTGGGGATGAAAATGACAATCATGCCAATTACGGCATACAACCCTTTCATAAAGAGCGCGCCAAAGTCATTCCATTCCGGTAGTGGGGCGGGACTGCCCTCATAGACGTTCTTGAGTACGGTCAGGCTATAACCCATGATGACCATCATGGCTGCCAGCAGGGGGAGCCCCAGCAGAAAAGAGAGGATGACGCCGCCAAAGAAAATGCCGCCGCCAATCGCGACCTTGGTGATCCATTTGGGGTCCTCAAACACATACGAGAATGATTTACCGATGTCCATCAAATACCTCCTAGGAGATTGTCCGTCTATTATACCAAATGTTCTATCCGGTTACAATGGGCGCGGCGCCGTGTGCATCCGGCTCACTGGGTTTCTCATAGAACGATTTGGTTTTGTGCGACTGTATTGACCGCATGGGCAGAAAGGGCTATAGTGAGAAGAGAAATCGCACTTTGCTCTATGTGATTTACGTATCACCCCGGCCACAGGTTACAGGCTGGCAGAAGAAAAAAGGAGCAACCCCATGTCAGTCGATTTGAACCAAGAGGTGTGTGCACTGTGTGGCACACGTCTGACTGACCGCAGTTCGGTCGTCGAAAATGAGGGCACGCTTTACTGCTGCCGCAACTGTTTGATCCATGCCATGCGCCCCGACGCGGCGCTGGTCGCTGATTCCGGCGAGCACTGCGCGTATTGCGGGATGGGCATCGTCGAAACGACGACCCGCGTCCAGCAGGGCATTCACATCTATTGCTGCAACAATTGCGCCAATGCCCGGGAGCGGGCTCTTGTGGGCCGACCGGTGTGATGGGAGGCTAGCGAGAGCGATGTTCGCGGGGGCGCTGTGATTTTTCGGGCAGCAGGATCGAGAACAAAAAGCTGACGACGCCGACGACGATTGCGCCGATGAGGGCAGCCCAGAACCCGTCCACGTAAAACGGGAGGTGGACCTGTTGCGCCAGCCAGCCGGTCAGCATCAGCATCAGCGCATTGACGATAAAGATGAACAGCCCGAGGGTCAATATATAAAGCGAGCAGGCCAGCGTGTCGATAATTGGTTTGATGACGGCATTCACCAGACCAAAGATAATGGCGACGATGAGGAGCGTCACGATGTAATTCCCGTCGCCAACAGAGATTCCCGGGACCAACCTGGTCGCGGCCCAGAGCCCTACGGCGTTTGCCACTACGCGGATTAAGAAATTCATATCCTACTCGACAAAAATCTCGACATGCTCTCCATCTTCTTCGTCTCGGAGGTCGGCAATTTTGCCTTCGCCCCCGGCCTTGATGGCGGCCATGATCTGGCGCAT
Organism: Anaerolineae bacterium; assembly: GCA_049694275.1. Taxonomy (GTDB): domain Bacteria; phylum Chloroflexota; class Anaerolineae; order UBA4142; family SHND01; genus JBAVQS01. The sequence goes on from JBAVQS010000074.1 coordinate 10,537, forward strand.
ATCGAGTCCTTCCAGTCCGGCCGGAGCAAGCTTTGCGCCCATTTTTAATCCCACATCCACGAGGCCCAGTGGAATGTTGACATTCACTTTCCGCTTACCGGTCTTGAGATCGGTGACGCGAACGTGAAACCATCGTCCCTGCGCGGAGGGCGACGGGGAGGGAATGTCAGATTCCGGCTTGCGGTCCTTTTCTTCCAGCGCTGCAAGGAGTTTAGCTGCTTCGTCTGCCGTAATCTGTTTGTTCTCGACCATGCGCAAGATCTGCATACGCTCTTCCGCCGTTGCCATTCGTCCTCCCCGCTTGCCTTGTGCGCGCCCGTCACCATTTGTGGGTGACGCGTGCCGTATGTGTCTATCAAGCCCCAACCTGTTTCGCCATCAACATCAATCCACGGGTCTGAACGAACCCTGATTGTCCCAATGCCTCCACCAGCGCAGTGTTGCTTGTCAGCACGCGGGTTCGCAGGTCCCGGCGCGGGAACCGCGCCAGCCGCGAGAGCGTAAAGGTAAGCAATTCGTCCTCAAACAGTCCGCGGGCTTCCGGGTGAATCCGGACATCAAATGAATGCGGCGTGCCGACGTGCTGGCCGCGCAATGTGACGGCTGCACACAAGGATCCATCCCGGAAAAACCCCCATCGTTCGGTTGTCTGCGCAATAAAGAAATCGGTGACGTGCTCGGCGATCCGGTCTTCCAGATTGGGCGCAAACTCGGATGGCCGGAGTGGACGAAAAAGCTTGAGCTGGTCGCTCATCCCGGCGCGGGCGATGTCCAGCATGGCAGAATGCTCGTCACCCTTGAGCCGGCGGAGGGGGAGTGTGGTGTGCTGTATCCGGGCGGGACGCCGGCGAATATAGCCCATCTCCGTATCTACCGCTCTAAAACCGAGTTCGTTATAGAGCTGCACGGCGCCGGTGTTATAAGGACGAACGTTCAAGATGACCCAGATCGCGCCTCGCGCAATCGCTTCTTGAATCGCGGCCTCCATCATCTGACGCGCAATCCCGCGTCGGCGATAGTTTTCGGCGACCGCCACATTACTAATCAGCCAGTGTCGCCGCCGCGATTCATCCAGCGTCAGGGTCACATTGCCGATAATCCGACGATCCTCCTCCCAGACAACGCCGAGAAGCAGGTCTGTCGGTAGCGGCGCAAAGCTGGCGGCCCAGAGCTGCGCACCGACCTGCCGCAGGCCGGGAATACGCGACCAAAAATGCATCGGTCCCAGGTCCTCGCGAAACGCTTCTTCGAGTAACAGCGCTACCGCTCCCAGGTCACGTGAAGAGTTAAATGGGCGCAGTCCGCTGAAACTGGAATTGGCCTGGCTTATCGCTTGACTCACCATGTCTCACGTCTCTTGTCGCAGGTCGCAGAATGCAGGTCTCTCTCAATCAAGCGATTGTCTTGTACCTGCATCTTGTGGTCTGTGTTCTGTTCAGCGTGGAGTAACCTGACTGCGTTGTTCGCAAGTCCTACTCTGCGCCAGGTCATCCCGCACTGTGCGTTGCGGTGGATTGTTGTTCCCGTCTCTGCCCGCGTCTCCGATGTGGGCTCATTGCCCATACACAGGATAAAAATCCTACGACTGACGGCAGGAATTGTCAAAGGAGAACCCAAAACGGCGAAAGCGCGGTCCGTTCAAAAGTGTTATTGCGCCAGTGCTCCGCCGCTCAATTTCTCATATTCGTCCTTGCTGAGAAACTTGCCTCCCTCTACCGCTTGTTCCTTGATCCGTCGTTGTTGGTCCAGGTGCAGTTCAGCCCGCATCAACTGGAAGCATTTGCTATCCATGATCTCTTTGCGCAGCACGTAACCGCCTGCTTCGTCCAGACTCGGATCGTTATAGAGATTGATGCGCACGGCCACCGGCGTCTTGCAGCGGTTGCACTGGACATAGAGCCAGAGCACAGGCGCTCCCGCGGCCCTGCCCGAAAAGGCTGATTTGATTCGATTGAGCCAGTCCATAGATTCAGATCCTCAACTGTGGAATAATATACCAAAAGAGCGAGAGATAATCCAGTCCAATTAGGACGATATATAGCAGTCCCAGGACCAGGCGCGCGTACCGCTTGTCGATTAGTTCGTAGAGGCCGACGACAAGCAGCGCTGCAATCGGAATTAGAGCGGGAAAGAGATAGCGCCCCTGCGGCTGTACATAATGAATGTTGTACCATATATGGGCGAGGAGGGTGATTGCTAGCCATGTCCCCAGGGTGAGCCAATTCCAGCCCACTCCCCGAACCTCTGCCCAATGCGCCCTGGCCAACCGGATCAGCCATAGCAGCGCGCCGAACAGGGCAACCCCCGTCAGTAGAAACAGCGCGACATAGATCCGATCATTGACCAGCACGCCCATCCAGCCGAACTGAGCCCAGAATGATTTAAAGGTGATGATAAAGAAATCGGCGAAAATGTTCTTGAATCCATACTGAGCTATCCATTCCGCCGTTGTCGGTTGTCCGATCACCACGCGGTCGTGCTGTCCCAAACCCATGATGTCCAATCCGCCATAGACCAACATGTTCCGGATGAACCACCAGCCGGAGAGGAACAGTGAAATAGCGAACAACGGAGCCAGAATTCGCAGGCCAGGTCCAATCTGCTGTCGAACCCGAGTCCGCCATCTTTTCCCGTCAAGCTTCCAGTTTCCGACCTCTGCCAGAACGAGTACTAGTCCGGCGGGATAGATTTTGATACTGGTAAGGAGCACCAGTCCATAGATAATGCCGCCAGCCACGATAAATACGCGGTCGGTTGCTGTACCCAGGATGCGCGCCAGGCTGACCAGTAGCAATATGGCAATCAGGAGATCGGCCAGGGGATCGGCATTGACATCTGCCCACATCGCAACATTCATGGGGATGGTTGCCATCAGCCCAACTGCTGCGAGGGCGAGGAGCCGGTTTTGGGGAAAGATTTGCTTGAACAGGATAGAAGCGAGGAGGAGCACGCCTGCGCCGATGAGCACGGACAGGAGCCGAAGCGCAAGAACGGTATTCAGCCCTATCGCCCGTGCGACGAGATAGATGGGCGCAGCAGCCAGGTAATAGAGCGGCGGCTGGTACATCTCATAACGGATGCTATCGATGGACATGGTCGGCGGAAATTTGGCGGCCTTGATCTGCTCAAGATAGTCCTGGTTATAATCACCCGGTCTGAGCATCGGCAGAGTGCCCGTCTCGGCAATGTGCCGCACATAGTTGAAATGTGCAGGCTCATCGGGGGCTTGCCACAGTGGTGTCCTGATGGCATAGAATACGCCGAACGCAATCTCGATCAGGATGATCAATGCGAGGGCGACACGCCAGGCGAATGGTGTCTGTATAATTGCTGTTTGTTGGGGTTGGGCCGTCACGGATGCCATCGAATGGTCTTGCTCCATTTATTTAGAGTACACTCATCGGATCAACGTCGATCCGCCAGTGAGGTGGAAGTGGAAAGCGGGCGAGCAGGGCATGCACATCCTTGCCGCGTAGCAAGAGATGGTACCGGTACTGGCCTGCCCATTTGGCAAAAAATGCCGGCGCCGGTCCAATGACTTGAGCATCGCCGAATCCCTCCCGCCGGATCCGGTCGCGCAGCCGTTCGGCCAGGCTTTCCGCCGATTGTTGCACCTGGATTTGAGGCGCCCCGGATAGGATCAGGCGTACCAAAGGGCGAAAGGGGGGATAGGCGGCTGTGCGGCGAAAGACCAATTCTTGGGCATAAAACTGTGCATAGTTATGTCCCGCCGCGGCGCGAATGGCATAGTTTTCGGGGTTGAAGGTTTGGATGATTACCTTGCCGCCAAGTGCGCTCCGCCCGGCGCGGCCGGCGACCTGGGTCAGTAGTTGAAACGTTCGCTCCCCCGCGCGGAAATCGGGCAGGTTCAGTCCGGTATCGGCATTGACCACGCCGACAAGGGTCACGCGCGGCAGGTCCAGCCCTTTGGCAATCATCTGTGTCCCGATGAGAATGTCTGCCTCGCCGCGCTTGAACGTCTCCAGGAGCGTTTCGTATGACTTGTACCCGCTCGTCGTGTCCATATCCCAGCGAAGGGTATGCGCCCCTGGAAATTGTGCGCGCACCAACTGTTCCAACTTTTCCGTCCCCAGCCCCAACCCCCGAATCCGTTTGCTGTTGCAGTTTGGGCATTCGCGCGGCATCTGTCGCCGTTTGCCGCAATGATGGCAGACCAGTTCGGGCCGGGCCTGTCCCTGGAATTCGTGCTGGGTGAAGGGGTTGTTACAGCGCGGGCAGCGCACCGGCTCGCCGCAATCGCGGCAGATCACTGAAGTCGCCGAGCCGCGCCGGTTGAGGAACAGGATAATCTGCTGCCGGCGCGCCAGCGCGGCGTGCATCTCGGCATCCAGCGCCCGTGAAAAAATGGAGGTGTTCCCCGCGCGAAGCTCGGCGCGCAGGTCTACGATCTCAACCGGTGGCAGGTCTTGAAACTCGATGGGAGCATCTCCCGCTCCATGTGCGAGAATGCGCCGGGGGAGCTCGATTAACGTATACTTTCCTTCGCGCGCTTGCCAGTACGTCTCGACATCCGGGGTCGCACTGCCCAGGATCACTGCGGCCTGATTCAGCCGCGCCAGTTCAAGCGCAACCTCACGGGTATGATAGGCCGGCAGGTGTATCGGGACATCGGCTTCCTGTTTGTAGGATGGCTCGTGCTCTTCGTCCATCACAATCAGCCCGAGGCGCGGGAGCGGGGCAAAGAGCGCCGAGCGTGGACCAATCACGACATCGATCTTGCCGTCGCGGGATCGCCGCCAGGTATCGTACCGCTCCCCGTGCGAAAGGTCCGAATGAATAATCCCGATCCGGTCGCCGAACCGCGCGCCAAAGCGCTGAATGGTCTGGGGCGTCAGGGCAATCTCTGGGACCAGGGCGATCGCCTGCCGCCCCTGCTGGAGCACTTGTTCGATAGCACGAAGGTAAATCTCGGTCTTGCCCGATCCCGTCACCCCGTGTAATAAATAGTTCCCCGGCTGTGCGGGGCTCAATCCCTCTTTAATCAGAGTAAAAGCGCGCGCTTGCTCGCTCGTCAGGGTAGGAGGGGTATCCGGTTGGAAGGTTACCCCGTTCAGCGGATCGCGCAGGACTTGCTCTTCTTCCAGCTTGACTATACCGGCCGCTTGCAGGCGCTTTAAATCCTGTAGGTTGGCGCCGGTTTCCGCATAGAGCGCGCTAATCCAGACAGAGCCCGGGACT
>JBAVQS010000075.1:0-2239 GCA_049694275.1 Anaerolineae bacterium
TTCAAGGTCAGCCCCGATTCCATCGCCGCGACCCAGTTGGGCGAACTGGGCAAGGGGACCTTTGACCAGATCACGATTCACACCGGCGCGCTGGCAGGACAGGACCATTTTAGCTATACCTATTTCATCAACCGCAGGCTGGTGAAAAACCGGCTCGTCCTGGGTGATTTTGTTTCGGTCAAGCTCCGCGCCGTCACGATTTTGGGCAATAGAATCGTCTGGGTATGCGACCGGCAGAGCGGGGCATTCTAGCTTTGCTAATGAGTCACATTCCTAACAGATGAACCCCGCACGTAAAAACCTTTTAGCTGATCCCCTGCGATGAGCGCAAAACATTCCTCCGACAGCCCGACCCATGTCCCTGCGGCCTCATCGCCAATCATGACATACGCATAGGACCTTGGCTCATCCGTGTAGATCGTGACCTGTATTTCGAGGAACGCTTGAGGGTGCGTTGAAATCAGATTGGTAGGTTATAGTTTCTTCCTATTTCGAAGTTGGCGCTTCCGAAAGGATACACCCGACCTATTTTTTACTTCCCTGACCCATAGAAACCGCCCCAAAATCGCACCAAGGATTAGGCTAGTTGTTACAATCCCAGCCAAGACCAGGACCGCTGTTGACCAGTACAAGTGTACCCCCGAAGTGTCTGAAAGCCTTCTGAGTATGAAATATAAATCTGTCCCATAACATATGCTGTCAAGCACGAAGCCAATTTTATGCCAGACGAGTTTTGTTCTGATTGCCCCTTCGTAAGAATAGAAAATACCAGCAGCTACCGCAATCTCGAGAATGACCCAAAAGATGAGACCGAGAGCTGCTCCAATATTCATGTTTATCCTCCCGCAAGAATATCCCTTTGAAGCTCTTCATCGGGATAATAGACAAGCCGCCCGAATCAAGACACCTTGATACTGCTTGGCCCGTTCTCCAAACCCATCTCCTCCGCGAATAGCCGGGCCAATCTCTCTTGCTCCGCTTTGCGAGCTCCTGGCCCCCCACCTGCTGGAACTTGCACCAATTCTGGTTGTCTGGCTAGCAACGATTCCCATGTCTCGGAAGCATATCGTTTTTCCTCAGGTGAAAGATTCCGCAGATGGCTAGCTATCTGCAGCACTATTCGAGTACCGTGCGCACCAACGAGGGCAAAGAGGTCCGAACTGGTATATGGGCCTCGGGCAGGAGGGGGTAATTCCTCCCTCTTCTGTCGACATCGGACATCCCCTCGAACGATCACTGGCAAAAACTCTAACGCTGCATTCAGGTCAATGAACCCCAGGGCCAAAATCGCCTTGGTTTGTCCTGCCAGCGGAAACAGATCGCCTGAATGTGCTGCTTCATTCTCTAGGAAAGGGATCGCACGGCGGTCCCCAATCTGCCCTAGCGCAACCACTGCTGTCGACACTCGCTCGCTAGCGTCGTCATTCCGCCAATAGTTAGTCGGGTCCCGCAGTGGAGCATTGGCCTCCCCAATTTGTAGAATCTTCTCAACCGCCCGTTTTAGCTTGATGATCCTCGCAACGAACATCGCGTTGTTCTGTCCCGATTCAGAATCCAGCCATTCGAGCACCGCTTCATCAAAAGCCTCTTTCTCTTCTGCTGGGAGGGTCTGATAATACTCTCTCACTTCGCCAAGAATTCCCATTGAGGCAAACCGCGGGTGCACCCGCGCTAATCTTTCAGGATCAAAGAACTCGATGAGTTGTCGCAGAAAGTATTGTTTGTCTCGCGGCGGACTGGACATGGATCGCCTCCCATAAACACCTGATCTACCTTGCGCTCTGCTCGGCATGTTCGCGGAACAGCCGGTGCAGCAGCAGGGTGCGCGGGCCGGGCTTGCCGCTCCCGATTGTCGTCTCGTCCACCTGAACGACCGGCATGACCTCTTTGCTCGTGGAAGCGATAAAGGCTTCGTCGAGCTGCGCGAGCTCGGTCAACGGCAGCGCCCGCTCGACCAGCTCGAATTGCGCCCGCGCGAGCTCCATCACCACCCGGCGAGTAATTCCCTCCAGGATTGCATCGTGCGGGGTAATGAGCCGGTCCCCCTCAAACCCAAAGAAATTCGACTGTGTCCCTTCCAGCAGGTGTCCCTCGCGGTCCACGTACAACGCCTCCATTGCGTTCCGGGCGCGGGCCTGGGCAAGCGCGAGAATGGCGGGCGTATAGTCAATCGTTTTGGCGGTCGGGAGCGGCCGCTCAATCCGGACCGTAATCACCTTGATTCCCTTTTCGTAAATTT
>JBAVQS010000076.1:0-39548 GCA_049694275.1 Anaerolineae bacterium
AGGAGAATGCCTCGATTTCGGCGGCGGATGTCGGCTGTCAGGGCGAGGTGGGGGTTGCCTGCTCGATGGCTGCGGCGGGGTTGGCCGAGGTCGCGGGGGGCACGCCGGAGCAGGTCGAGAACGCGGCCGAGATCGGCATGGAGCACAACCTGGGGCTGACCTGCGATCCGGTCGGCGGGCTGGTGCAGGTCCCGTGCATCGAGCGGAATGCGATGGGCGCGATCAAGGCAATCAACGCCGCCCGCATCTCACTGCGCGGCGACGGCCGGCACCTCGTCTCGCTCGACAAGGTCATCGCCACCATGCGCGCCACCGGCGCCGATATGAAGACGAAATACAAAGAGACCGCGCTGGGGGGATTGGCGGTGCATGTGATCGAATGCTAACAGCCCTTCGCCGCTCGCTCCCTGCGGGCGGCGTTTTGCTGCGTATGCGGTATAATTACCGGACACTCGAAACGAGCCCCAACTATGAATCCACTAATCGAAACTCGACAACTGGTCAAAACGTATGGCGCCAAGGTCGCCGTCGACCATGTCTCATTCGACGCGCAGAGCGGCGAGATCTTTGGCTTTCTCGGCCCGAACGGCGCGGGCAAGACGACCACGCTCAAAATGATCGTCGGATTATTAAAGCCAAGCGAGGGGATGGTCCGCGTCGCGGGGTATGATGTCCAGGCGCAGCCGGTCCTCGCCAAGGCGGCGTGCGGCTATGTGCCGGATGAGCCGAATCTGTACCCCAAGCTCTCGGCGCGCGAGCTCTTGCGCTTTGTCGGCGACCTCTATGGACTGGAGCGGGGAGCGGTGGCGCGGCGTATCGACGAACTGCTCAAACTGTTCGACCTCGCCGACGCCGGGGATGACCTGATCGAGTCGTACAGTCACGGCATGCGACAAAAGACCGCGCTCGCGGCAGCGCTCATGCACGACCCCAAGGTGTTGGTGCTCGACGAGCCGACCGTGGGGCTCGACCCCAAATCGGCGCGGCTCATCAAGGACATTTTGCGGCAGATGGCCGACCGCGGCGCGGCGGTCATGCTCTCCACGCACATCCTCGAAATCGCCGAACGGATGTGCGACCGCATCGGGATTATCAACCAGGGCCGGCTGGTCGCGGTCGGGACGATGAACGAGCTGCGCACGCTCGGCGCAGGGGCGACCAACCTGGAGGACATTTTCCTCCAGCTCACGGGCGGCGCCGAGGACGCCGAGATTGCCGAGGTGCTGCGATGACGGCGGCGGTCCGCACGCCCAACTATGGTCTATGGCGGCAGGTGTTCAAGCTGTTGCGCGTCAGCCTGCTCATGTCCTGGCTCTCGTTTGCCCGCGCCCGGCTCGGTCGCAAGATCGGGACCATCGTCCTGACCATTTTTGCCCTGCTGTTCCTCGCCGGCATCTTTGCGGCGGCGTGGGGCTTTTTGGCCTTTATTCGCGAGCCCGAGGTCGCGATCATGGTGGACCTCTCCGCGCTGCTCGCCAGCCTGCCGGCGGTGGTCCTCACGGGGGTGTTTGTCATTACACTCACCCTGTCGTTCGGGGTTCTCCTCCAGGGGCTCTATCTCGCCGGGGATATGGAATTTTTGCTGAGCGCACCTATCCCGATTCGTGCGGTCTTTGTTAGCAAGCTCCTCCAGACGATCGTGCCCGATTTCCTCCTCATCTGTTTCTTTGCGCTCCCGATCCTCTGGGGCCTGGGCGCGGCGGAGGGGTACACCCCGCTCTATTACCCGCTGGTCTTTGTCATGCTTGCCGCGGTCGTCGTGGCCGCCGCCGGGCTGTCGAGCCTGCTGGTGCTTGCCACCGCGCGTCTCTTTCCCCCGCGCCTGGTCGCTGAGGTGCTCGGGTTGCTGGGCGCGGTCATCGCCATCTCCTTTTCGCAGATCGGGCAGTTTGCGCGCGCCTCGGATTTTCAGGCGAGCCAATTGGGGCAGGGGCTCGACGCCCTCACTGCGCTCAATTCCGACTGGTCTCCGCTGGCCTGGGCGGGGCGCGGCCTGATTGATATTGGCGTGGGCGAATGGGGTCTGGGCCTGGCGCTGATCGCCGTCATGCTCGCCGCCGGGGGAGTCATCTTTGGCGCCGCGCTCATCACCGCCGAGCGGCTCTATTACAGCGGGTGGGCGCGCCTCGCCGTGGGGCACACGCGCCGGCCGGCGCACAAGCGCGCCGAGGTTGCCGGCGCGGGGGCCGGAGTTCTCTCCCGCCTCGTCTCGGCCCCCGTCCGGGCCATTCTCTTCAAGGATGCGCTGGTCATTCGCCGCGACCTGCGCACCCTCTCGCAGTTGGTCGCGCCGCTCATCCTCGCGGTCATCTATGCCATCCTCTTTATCCGCGGCGGTCCCTCGTCCCTGTCGGGGCGCGGCAGCTCGGCGGCTTTGCTCAGTTCCCTAGGCTGGTTCCTGGTCTATGGGAATATTGCCATCGCGCTCTTTATCGGCTGGTCCTTTGTTTCGCGCCTCTCCCTCATGTCCTTTTCGCAAGAGGGCAAGTACTATTGGCTCATCAAGAGCGCGCCCGTCAGCTCGACCCAGCTCCTGACGACCAAATTCCTCGTCGCCTACCTGCCGACCCTGTTCCTCAGCGCGATGTTCCTGCTGGGCATTTCGCTGGCGCAGGGGGTGGGCGCAGGGGCGACTCTCTTTGGCCTGTTCGTCGTCGCGCTCTGCCTGGCGGGCGGCGCCGGGCTCTATCTCGCGTTCGGCGTCACCGGCGCGCGGCTCGATTGGACCGATTCCCGCCGCATGGTCTCGACCTCTGCCTCGTGCCTGGGCTCCATCGTCACCGGCCTCTATATGCTCGTCGATCTCGGCCTCTTTCTCGTCCCCCCCATCGCTTTTTCCTTTCTCGGCCTCCCCGAGCTCGCCGGCCAGGTCACCGGCCTCGCGCTCGGGAGCATCGTCAGCCTCCTCTGCGCGCTCGTTCCGCTGTGGGGCGTGCGCGACCGCGTGGCGCGCATCGGCGAAGGGGCGTAGGCGTCAAGCAGAGATTGAACCGCCGACGAGTTCGCATCGCCCGCCCCGGCGTCCTTGCGTCCGCCGGAAGGCGGCGGGCTGGGGTGATTGTCGGTTATGGTCTACAGCCCCATGGGGACCTAGGGTCCGACGGCCTTTGAGCCGTTAATTGCCGGTCACGATGGGAACTCGTCGCCAAGGACACAAAGGGCGCCAAGCGAATAGATAAAACCCTTTGCGTCCTTTGCGTTCTTGGCGGTGAAAGAAAAAGCGCAGGGGTGGCTGGGGTGGCGGCTCCGGTGATTGAAATCGCCGTCTGAAAAAAGCGGGGCTATCGAAAAAATGGGGCGGCGGCGCCGGCCTTTTTTCCGCAGCCGTAGCCATTTTTCAGACAGGGGGTTTCCAACCCCTGGATATGGGTGGCGGCGGGCGGTGGGCAAAGATTGAACCGCGAAGAACGCAAAGGACGCAAAGGACGCAAAGAAAGCACCTGGTCATCCGTGTATCCGCGTCGCGCACGCGGCTCAGAGGCCGTCGGACCCTAGGTCCCCATGGGGCTGTGGACAATCCGGTTGATGCCTTTCTCTACGCGCCCCCCTGCATCTTCCCGCGCAAATCCTCCACCTGCTCGCGCGCACGTTTCGCAAGCGGCGCTTCAATGGCCGTGAGGATTTCGAGCGCCTGTTCGGCGCACGCGAGCGCGGCGGGGAGGTCGCCAAGCTGTTCCTGCGCGAGCGAGAGATTGAACAGGGCGTTTCCCTCCCCTTGCCGGTCGCCGATGTCGCGGGCGAGGGCGAGGGCCTGCTCGTAATAGGCGATGGCCTTCTGCACCTCGCCCAGGTCTTTGTAGGCGTTGCCGAGGTTGCCGAGGATTGCTCCCTCTGCGCGGCGGTCGCCGATGTCGCGGGCGATGCGGAGGGCCTGCGCGTAATATTCGATGGCCTTCTGCACCTCGTCCAGGTCTTGGTAGGCGTTGCCGAGGTTGCCGAGCCAGATGCCCTCATTGCGGCGGTCGCCGATGTCGCGGGCGAGGGCGAGGGCCTGCTCGTGATAAGTGATGGCTTTGCGCGTCTCGCCCAGGTCTTTGTAGGCGCGGCCGAGGTTGCCGAGCCATGTGCCCTCATTGTGGCGGTCGCCGATGTCGCGGTCGATGGCGAGGGCTTGCTCGTAATAGGCGATGGCTTTGCGCGCCGCGCCCAGGTCGGCGTAGGCGCGGCCGAGGTTGCCGAGGTGAATGCCTTGCATTCCCTTGTCGTTCAGCGTGCGGGCGGCGGCGAGCGCGGCCTCCGGCCAGGCGATCTGCTCGCGCGAGTGGAGGCGGAGGTCGATCACATACGCGGCATAGTAGGGGTAGTTCATGCAGAGGTTTGCGGCCGGCGCATCGGCGGCGGCGTGTGCGGCGGCCCAGGCCTGGCCGGCGCGGATGTGCGCGAGCTCGGCGTCGAACAACGCCAGCCCCGCAAGGATGTGGTCCCCGCCTTTTTGATAGAGTTGATCTGCATTTCTTGCGACTTGCAGATAGTGCGCGGCGTGGCGGTAGGCGGTGACGTCGCGTTCGGCGGGTGTGACGCGCGCCGCGGCCAGGTCGTGCAGGAGGTCGTGGAGGGCGTAGCGGCCCGCCTCACCGCCCCCACCCCCAACCCCTCCCCCGTCCACGGGAGAGGGGAGGGCTCTGGCCTCTTGCCCGCCAAGCGCGGGGCGCGCTCCGGTCTCCCTCTCCCGCTCCGCGGGGGAGGGTTGGGGTGGGGGTGCGGGTTCATACTCCACAAGGCTGAGTTGTCTCAACTCGCTCAGAAGCGACTGCGCCGCATCCCGGTCCGGTTTGGCCGGTTCGTGCGGAAGCAAGCGATTCAAGAAACGTCGGATACCCGATTGTGCAGGTCCAACCTCCAGCTCCCACACGGCGGCCGCGGCCGCGAGGTCGAACGGCGCGGGGAACACCGCGAGCGTGCGCCAGCGCGCTTGCAGGTCGGGCGTGAGCCGCGCATACGAAAGGTCCAGCACCTGCTCGACATCCGCGTTTGGGTCGTCGTCGGATTTCAAGCGCGCAAGGCGTTGCTGTTCAAGCTGCCGGATGTAGGTCGCGGGCGCGAGGTCGTCGTGGACCGCGAGGTGGCTCCCCGCGATGCGTAATGCCAGCGGCAGATACCCGCACAGCCGCGCGATCTGCTCCGCACCCGTGGGGTGCAATCGCGGGCAGAGGGTCTGCAACAGCGCAACCGCGTCCGCTTCGCTCATCACATCGAGGCGGAGGGGCTGTAAGCCGGGGAGGACAAAATGCCGCCGCGAGGTGACGAGGAGCGCGCACGAGGCGGGCGGGAGGAGCGGGCGGCACTGCGCCGCGTCCCGCGCGTTGTCGAGCAACAGCAGGACGCGCTGGTCGTCGAGCAAAGAGCGATAGAGCGCGATGAGGTCGTCCTCGGATGCCTGACGCAGGTCGGCTTGCGGCTCGAAGGCGCGGATGACCTGCGCGAGTGCGTCTGAAGCGGAGAGCGGGCGTTCGCCAGTCCCCTGCATGTCGAGCAAGAGCTGCGCGTCGGGGTGGCGGTCGCGCAACTGTGCGGCGACATAGTACGCGAGCGCGGTCTTGCCGATGCCGCCCATGCCGGAGACGCCGCTGATGGCGGTGCTGGCGCCGGCGGTGGTGCGGGCGAGGAGCTGTTCGACCTCGCGCACGCGGCCGGTGAAATCGGCGGGGGGCGCGGGGATCGTGTGCGTGCGGCGCGGGGGCGGCGGGACATTGACGATAATATTGCCCGTGCCGGTCACGATGTTGTTGTTGCCGGTGACGGTCTGGTTGACGGTGGTCTTGTCGCGGCCGACGATGTCCGCGGCATTGACCGCGCCGCCGGTGATGTTGACGCCGCCGCTCTGCGAGTCGGGGTGGATGGTCGAATCGTCCTCGGGCATGTAGGCTCCGGTTTCCCAGTTTCTTTGTCTATCTGTTTCCCTGTCTACTCGCCAGCGCACAAAACAGGATTACTCGAACGCGACGTTGTCGGGGCGATCGGGGCTGTCGTGCGCCGGATCATCCCATCCGGTCGCCTCTTTTTCGCGGCCCTCGTGCGGGTCATAGTCGGTTTCGACCTCGGGCGGCGGCGTAAAGGGGTGAGATGCGGGATGGGCGGCCGGCCGGTAATCGGTTTCGACTTTAGGCGGCGGCGGCGGGATGAAGCGCGCGGGCGCAGGGGGTGGCTTGGTCTCGTGCGCATGACCGTGCGCCGGCGGCACGTATAAAGTGGGCGGCGTTTCGTTCTCGCTCGGGGTGGCACCGGTGTCGACGCGGTCCGGTGCCGCGTGTGCAGCGCTCTGCCCGGCTTGAACCGCGGGATGGCTGTGGCCGGGCCCGTGTGGGGCGGCAGGGCCGCCTTCCGGGTGCTCGGGCAATTCTGGCTCGGTGTCGCTCCAGCGCGTTTCGAGCTGCCGCGCAACGCGAAAGGGGATCGGCCCGGCGCGGCCCTCTGCGGATTTGCCTTCGCTCTCGCTCTCTGGCGGCTCGACCTCTCCCTTGCGCTCTTCCGGTTCTTCCTCCGCCTCGCCTTTTTCCTCTTCCTTGCCTTCTTCTTCAGGCTCTTCCTTTTCCTCTTCTTTGCCCTCTTCCTCGGGTTCGTCCTTTTCCTCTTCCTTGCCCTCTTCTTCGGGCTCGCCCTTTTCTTCCTCTTTGCCTTCTTCTTCGGGCTCTTCCTTTTCTTCTTCCTTGCCCTCTTCTTCGGGTTCGTCCTTTTCTTCCTCTTTGCCTTCTTCTTCGGGCTCTTCCTTTTCTTCTTCCTTGCCCTCTTCCTCAGGCTCTTCCTTTTCCGCTTCTTCTCCTTCGCCTTCTGGTTCGGGTTCTGCTTCGCCCTTGCCTGACTCGGCGGCTTCACTTTCGCCGGCCTCTTGCGCGCTCTCGCCCTCCGCCGGCTCGGCCTCTGCCGGCTCGGTCGGGTCTGCCTGTGTCTCGGCGATGCCCAGTTCCCTCTCGGCCTCGCTCGCGATAGGCTCTCCGCCGGCCTCGCCCTTTTCCGGCTCCTTCTCTTCTTGCTCCGCGGTCTCGCCTTCGATCAGCTCTTCGTCGGCGCCGCCTTCGGTCTCTTCTTCGTCCGGTTCGGCCTCCGGGGCACCTTCGCCATCCGACAGGTTCAGGTCCATATCCATGTTACGATAGTCTCCTTTGAAAGGTCAGAGTCGGTCAGTCGATCTGTAAATCGCGGACGAGTCGCGCGAGCGCGGTTTGATAGGCGGCGGGGTCGCGCCATTGGCTAAAATCGTTCAGGTAGCGCGTGCGGCGGAGTTGATCGGGCCATTTGCCGGGCGCTTGCAGCATGGTGTCGTCCAGGCGCAGGGGAAAGAGGAGGGTGCTGTTCTCACGCTGCTCGCGCTCGAGCGCCATATCGACATGCAGCTCGATCCAGTCGCTTGCGATGGATTCGCGCGAGAGGAGGAGCAGGAATTTATCGTGTACGGCGTGGTCCTCCTCGGCATGGCGGCGGCGGCGGCCATCGGGAAGGTCCTCCGGCCCAAGCCAGACGCGCAAACCATGTTCTCCGAGGTCGCGCTGCAACTGCTGTGCCAACTCCTGGTCTGTGCTCGCGTAGAGGATGAGGGTGGAGAAAAAGGGTCGGGCCTGGCCTATCAAGGATTGCGCCAGCGCGATCGCCGTTTCCGGCACCCCACAGCCGTGCAGAAAGGCGGGCGCGATATTGCCGTTCGAGAGATAGAGGGTGTCGATGCCGATGGTGGACGGCCCGTCGTGCCGCGCGGTTTCCAGGCCATAGACCGCGCCGAGATCGAGGTGCGTCAGGAGCGTCGCGTTGAGGAGGACGCCGCGCCAGTTTGACTCGTCGAGGTCGCAGCGATAGATGCGCGCCCCGGAGAGGTCGGCGCCGGCCAGGTTCGCGTGGCGCAGGTTGCTGTAGAGCAGGTGGGCTTCATGGAGATGGCTGTCGTTCAGGGCGGCCTCACGCAGGTCGACACGCGAGAGATGGCTGCCGCTCAGGTCCGCGCCGTGCAGGTTGGCGCGCAAAAGGTTGGTTCCCGAGAGGATGGCGCAGGTGAGATCGGCCCATTCGAGGTTTACGTGGTGGAGGGATGCCTCGGTAAGGTTGGCGTCCGTCAGGCACGCTCCAGCCAGGTTTGCCTCGCGTAGATCAGTCCATGCCAGGTTGACGCGGTTTGCCATCAGATCGCGCAGGTCCGCCGCATGCAGGTCCGGCTCGATTTCGGGATACTCGTGTCGCCACTGGTTCCAGATTTCCACACCCTGTTTGAGGATGATGAGATGCTCGGGGTTTGCCATGCCAGGTATTCACCTCGTCAAAAAATAATACGCGCCATTTCACGCAGTATAGCCGGGCTTGGATGGCGGGTCAATAGCCCCGAGGAGCGGGCCGGACGGTTGTAAAATGGGGCTGACATTTTTCAGAAATCTTGTATAATCGTTCGGATAGTACGCCGCTTTCTCAAATTCCATTCTTGCGTTAAAATCAGCGGATTGGGGGAGCGCGTTCGAGAAGGGGGTGCGGGTGAATCCAATTCCGGAGCAGGTGGTGGAGCAGGTGTGGGAGCGCGTGGCCGCCCTGCCGGAGACCGGGGCCGAAAAGTTGACGACGCGCATGGGGCAGGAGCAGCCGGCGCTGGTGGGCTATCTCCTCGCCGTGGATCAGGATATTTTGAGTCAGGAGGAACGCGAGGTCCTCTTTTACCTCGGGCTGGTCATCTGGCAGATCATGTCGGACGGGAGCAAGCTGCCGCCGGCGGCCATCGAGGTGGTGGAACGGGCGGATGATGCGAACGCCGAGATGCTCGAACAGATGCTGGCGGATCCGGAGGCGGACCTCCAGGCCGCGGCGGAAAACCTGATCAACACGTACCACCAATCGGCTGTCCTCGGGTATGCGGTGGGCGCGCTGGTCGAGGCGGCGGACGCGCAAGAGATTCGCGCCGACAATATCGGCGTGATGTTGATTGATTTGAAAACGGTCGTGGATTGTCTCGATCAGTAATTTATTTCATCTACAGGAGCAGAACAAGATGACCCAGGCAGATATCGGACTCACCGGGCTGGCCGTGATGGGGCAGAACCTGGTGCTGAATATGGAGCGCAACGGCTATACCGTCGCCGTGCATAACCGCACGGTTCAGACGATGCGCGATTTTGTGGCGGCGCATCCGGGCAAAAAGTTGATCGGCGGCGAGACCCTCGCCGATTTTGTCGGCGCCCTGCGCAAGCCGCGCAAGATCATGATTATGGTCAAGGCGGGGGATGCGGTGGACGCGGTCATTGCCCAGCTCATCCCGCTGCTTGAGTCCGGCGACCTGATTATCGACGGCGGCAATTCCTATTTCATGGATACGGAGCGCCGCACCAAGCAGCTCATGGCGCAGGGATTTCTCTTTTTGGGGACCGGCGTGTCGGGCGGCGAAGAGGGGGCGCTGAATGGGCCGAGCATTATGCCCGGCGGCTCACCCGAGGCGTATGCGCTCGTCAAGGAGATCTTTACCGCGATTTCGGCCAAGGTGGACGGCGAGCCGTGCGTGACTTATATCGGCCCGCGCGGGGCCGGGCACTATGTCAAGACGACGCACAATGGAATCGAGTATGGCGATATGCAGCTCATCGCCGAGGCGTACGATATTCTCCAGCGCACGCTCCAACTGACCCCCGCCGAGCTGTCACAGATCTTTGCCGAGTGGAACCAGGGCGAGCTGCAATCCTATCTCATCGAGATTACCAGCCAGGTGCTGAAAAAGATGGATGCGGAGACCGGCAAGCCGCTCGTGGACCTGATTCTCGACGAGGCGCAGCAAAAAGGGACGGGCAAGTGGACCAGCCAGAACGCGTTTGACCTGGGCGTCCCGATCCCGACCATCAATGCGGCGGTCGAATCGCGCATCCTGTCGTCCTACAAAGCCGAGCGGATGGCGGCGAGCAAGGTGCTCCCCGGGCCGCAGGCGACCTACCAGGGCCAGCCCGCTGATCTCATTGCGGCGGTGCGCGATGCGCTCTATATGGCCAAGATCTGCTCGTACGCGCAGGGGATGGCGCTCTTACGGGCCGCCGGCCGGGAATATAATTATACGCTGGACTATGGCGCGATTGCGGCAATCTGGCGCGGCGGCTGCATCATTCGCGCCCAGTTCCTGAACCGGATCACCGAGGCCTATCGCCGCAATCCGGACCTACCCAACATGCTGCTCGACGAAGCCTTTCGCGCCGAAGTGACCCGACGTCAGGATGCATTGCGGCATGTCGTTCAGACGGCGGTCGCGCTCGGCATTCCGTGCCTGGCCCTGTCGAGCGCGCTGGCCTATTACGACGCGTACCGGACGGAACGGCTGCCCGCGAACCTGACGCAGGCGCAGCGCGATCTATTTGGCGCGCACACCTACCGCCGCATCGACAAGGAAGGGGTGTTCCACACGGATTGGAGTTGAATCGGCCCAAACGCGATTGACAAACGACGCGAATGAACGATAATTAAAGAGAACGGAACAGCAAATTCTTGAACTTGGGAAGCGCCAGGCTCTGTAAGAAATGCAGTGCCATGGCGTCTTTCTTTTTTCTAGAACGCGTATGGAATGCCGGATGATTCCTCCGAAGCGGGGATTACAAGTCGGAAACCAGGCAGGTCCAACCTGCCTGCTTCTGTCTCGGGAGAACAAGACAAGTGGAACTACTCGAAATCAAAAGCGCGTTTGACCTGACCGCGCATGCGCCAGCGACCCGCCGAGAGGTGGGTCATTCGTACCTGATCAGCACCCGGCAGTTCACCTCCGTGCTTGCCAATTGGCGCAAGCCGAGTACGCAGCGGGGGCCGTCCGCCGGCCGGGACGCGACGTTGAGTTTTATGACCCTGTCTGCCGATCAGATCTGGATTACGGAATCAGAGATTACCAGCATCGAGGCCGCGATCCGATCCGCCCGCTCGCCCATCACTCTGACCTGATCACTGGCGACCTGCAAT
Organism: Anaerolineae bacterium; assembly: GCA_049694275.1. Classification (GTDB taxonomy): domain Bacteria; phylum Chloroflexota; class Anaerolineae; order UBA4142; family SHND01; genus JBAVQS01. The sequence goes on from JBAVQS010000076.1 coordinate 10,894, forward strand.
TGATGGAACAAGACCAGAGGAGGGAATAGTGAGGGGATACACACAAAGGGAAGCCGAGGCGCTCGTCAACCAGTCTTTTGAAACGCAAGGGTCGCTCAGTCACGTCCCCCGGCACACGCGCGGGCGGGTTATTGCCGCGCTGGATGCCGGCGACCATTGGAATTTGTTGATCGAATGGGCGCTGCCGCACCTGCCGGCGCAGCGGTGGTACGACAAATTCGATGTTCAACATTCGATGCGCGCTGTCGAACCGGAAGTGAGCGCGGAAGCAAGCGGGTAAGCGAAAATGATGGAACCTCTTGAAATTCACAGCACGCGTGACCTAACCACCCATACGATGACCATGCAGGGCCCCGGCGTCTATGCCTATCAGATCGACCGGCATCAGTTCATCGCCGCGTACAGCGCGCGGCAGCATGACGAGGCGCCGTCCAACGCGCCGTTCAGCCTGACGACGGTCACCGCCGAGCAGATCTGGATGAACGACCGGGAAAGCGCCCAGATCGCGGCGGCGATTCGGGCGATGCGCGCGGCCGTCACGCTCGACTGAGCGCGACGGCCGGCGTATAGAGTGATGAGCTCGCCCTTGATTGCTTGCCGCGCGGCAAAGCGAGATCATTCGCAGGGGCCCCGGTTGACGTCGCCGTCACTGCCGGCGCCCCTGTCAAGAGTGCGCCGCTATTCGACCGTCACGCTCTTGGCCAGGTTCCGCGGCTGGTCTACATCTGTCCCGCGCAGCGTCGCAATGTGATACGAAAGGAGCTGCAGCGGAATGATCGCCAGGATCGGGGTCAGCGGCTCGGGCGCCTGCGGCACATAGATCACCTCATTCGCGTGCCTCGCCGTATCCGTGTCTCCCTCGTCCGCAATCGCAATCACCGGCGCGCGGCGCGCCCGCACCTCCTGGATATTGCTCACCACCTTTTCATGCGTCGAACGGCCGGTCGCCACGGCAATCACCGGAATCTCGGGGTCGAGCATTGCAATCGGCCCGTGCTTGAGCTCACCCGCGGCATACCCCTCTGCATGGAGATAGCTCACCTCTTTGAGCTTGAGCGCTCCCTCCAGCGCCGAGGGATAGCCAAACCCGCGCCCAAAGAAAAAGCACGAACGATGCTGGTACAGTTTTTCCGCCAGCCGCATCACCTGGCTCTCAGTCCCCAGCGCCCCCTCCACCAGGTCGGGCAGGATCGCGAACGCGTGGAGCAGCTCGTCATGCAGTTTCGGATCCATCGTGCCGCGCCGCTCCGCCCAGTAGAGCGCAATCAGTTCCAGCACCGTCACCTGCGCCGTAAAGGTCTTGGTCGCCACCACGCCGATCTCGGGGCCGACGCGCAGGTACACCACCGCATCCGTCCCGCGCGTGATTGAGCTTCCCACCACATTCGTCACGGCAATGGTCTGCGCCCCCCAGTCGCGTGCCAGGCGGAACGAGGCCAGCGTATCCGCGGTTTCACCCGACTGTGTGACGAGGATGGCCAGAGTATGCTCGTCGATCACCGGCGAGGCATAGCGATACTCGGAGCCGATCTCGACCGTCACCGGCATCCGCGCCCACTGTTCCAGCGCCATCTTGGCCACGAGCCCCGCATGATACGACGTGCCGCAGGCGATGATGTGTACCTGCCTGACCCGGTCCAGGTCAATCTTGTCCAATTCCGGCAGCATTACATGGGCATTGATTCGCCCGCGTATCGCATTGGCGAGCGCCGTCGGTTGCTCGTTGATCTCCTTGAGGAAAAAGTGGGGATAGCCCCCCTTTTCCGCCGATTCGACATTCCAGGTCACCTCGAACGGGTCCCGCTCGACCGGTTCCCCCTCCAGGTTGTACAGGCGCACTGCATTGGAGGTCATTGCTACGATCTCGCCATCCTCGATGATGAGCGCCTTGCGGGTGTGCGCGAGAAGCGCGGGGATGTCCGACGCCAGCAGGTTCTCCTTTTCCCCGATGCCGACGACGAGCGGCGAAAAATGCCGCGCCCCGATCATGAAATCGGGCACGCGCGCATCGATGATCCCCAGCGCATAGGCCCCGCGAATCTGCTTGATCGTGGCGCGGGTCGCGTCCACGAGCGCCTGCGCCGAGTTCGCCCCGCGTGCCTCAAACTCTTCCTCCAGCAGGTGCGCCAGCACCTCGGTATCGGTCTCGGAGCGAAATACGTGCCCGCGCGCGAGGAGGTCCGCCTTGAGCCCGGCAAAGTTCTCGACGATTCCGTTATGAATGACGGCGAGGTTGCCCGAGCAATCGGTGTGGGGATGCGCATTCACATCATTCGGCGCGCCGTGTGTCGCCCAGCGCGTATGTCCCAGCCCGAGCACGCCGCGCGGCGCCTGGCCGTCCAGCATCTCGACGAGGCGTTTGAGCTTGCCCTGGGTCTTGTGAATCTCCATCCGGCCTTCCGGCGTCCGCACCGCCACCCCGGCCGAGTCATACCCGCGATATTCGAGCCGCTTGAGCCCGTCCAATAAAATGGGGCTGACGTCACGGCTTCCGACATAACCGACAATGCCGCACATGATAGGTCTCCTTTTGTCGGGCGCGACGCACGCGCACAGCAGGTGTGCACAGCGCGGCGCACCGATGGAATTTTCGATTGAATGAATGGGATTGTGCCGGGCCGGTCGATGCCAAGCCCGACGGGTGTGCGCTCTTTTTGTACGGGTCGTTGCCGATCCGTTTTGTGGCGCGGTTTGTGTGGGGAAAGACAAGGGCCGTGTGGCCCTGGAGGCATCCGCTGATCTCTCGATTTTTCTCTCGCCATGCCGGCGAGAGTTATCCCTCGGTTCGAAGCGAGGAACCTCCTCCTCGTCATCCGACCTATCCGGTCGGACCATGCGCTTTCTTTCCCATGCTTGATCAGGACATAGACTTTACCTCCCTGCTCGCATCTGATTTAGCACATCTGTAACCTGCGTCCGCAAAAGCCAGCGCCATCATTCGACCGGCCCGCGACGCCTTAACGCGATTATTGTAACACACAAGTTCGGATTGCAATAACATTGGACTTGCGGTAGAATTGCGCAAGTTGCCTGCCTGACGGCAGTCTACAAAAACGACCTGGCAAAGTTATGAGTAAAGAGCAATTACCCGGCCCTAACTGGTTTGTCATCCGGTTGGTGCGACTCGTCGCATGGATCCTGGCAAAGATCTATTTCCGCTATCACGTGGAGGGAGGCGAAAAATTTCCTGCGGAAGGGCCATACATCGCCGTTAGCAATCACGTCACGACCATGGATGCGATCTTTCTAGGTTTACCTTTGAAGGGCCATGTGGCCTATCTGGTCAAGAAAGAGGCGCTCGAACATCCCCTCAAAGGCCCTTTTTTCAAAGCAATCGGCGGCATTCCGGTCGACCGTGGGACATTGGATATTAACACGGCCAAGACGGCGCTCAAATGCCTTCGACATGGCATGGCGCTCGGGATATTACCGGAAGGCACACGAACACGCAATGGTCAAATCGGCGAATTCAAGCCCGGATTTGTCAAGTTAGCGATACTTGCCCATGCCCCGATCGTGCCTGCCGCAATTATTGGGTCGTTTGGCATACTCCCCACACCCTACTGGTTCCCAAGACCAGCCAAGGTCACGTTGCGGGTCGGGGATGTGATTGACCTGCACGAATATTATGGCAAAAAGACGACCGAGGAAGAGATCCAGAGAATCAGCAAGACGATCCGCGAAGAGATCATTCGTTTGTATAATGGTTAGCGAGCCCGCTAGCCGGTTTCCATCGGACTCTTACGCGATTGTGAATACGCGCTAATCAAATCTGCCCTGAAATTATTTGCAGTGTTCGCTCGACCGTCTCCTCTATCGACAGCCCCGTATTATCCAGGTAGACCGCATCCGGCGCGCGTCGGAGCGGCGCCACCAGCCGAGAGGAATCGATCCGATCCCGCCGCTCAATCTCTTGTTTCATCTCTTCAAGCGAGATGTGCCGGCCCTGCGCTTCCCGCTCGATTTGCCGCCGCCGGGCCCGCGCCTCAACCGTGGCGTCGAGGTATATCTTGAGGTCGGCGTTGGGCAGGACGACTGTCCCGATATCGCGTCCCGCCATGATGATACGTCCACGCTCGGCAATCCGGCGAAATTGGGGATTCAGCGCCGCGCGCACGCCCGCATAGGCCGAGACCGGCGAGACATTGGCGTCCACTTCCGGGCGGCGGATCTGCCAGGTTACGTCCGCGCCGTCGACGGTTACGGTGAACTGCCTTGCATCGGCCACGGTCGGCGACAGGATGTCGATGTGGATGGACTCTGCCAGGCGGGTCACGGCCGTTTCGTCGGGAATGGGAACTCCGCGTTCGAGCGCTGTCCATGTCACGGCGCGATACATGATCCCGGTGTCAAAATAGAAATAACTCAGCCGCTCGGCCAATAGCTCGCCCAGCGTGCTCTTGCCCGACGCGGCGGGCCCGTCGATTGCAATGGTCGATGGAGTCATGGGAAAAGGTCGGCCCGTGGTCCGGGACTCGGCGGGCCGCAAAGTCGAATTTTGTATCAAGGTTAGGTCCAATCAATCGTTGTTTACTGGCGCGCCCGGCGCGGGTTGTTCCTTCGTCCCGTCTGCTGTTGACGAGCGGGCCGCGCTGGGCGTTTCCCTTTCGGGGCTGGCGTGCCGGGCTGTGCCGCCGGCCGCCTGGGGTCGGCAGGGCGATATTCTGTCCTGGGCTTGGGTTTTGCTCCGGTAGAATGGTACTCTGCCCGCGGCTTGGGTTTCGCTCCGGTGGGCCGGTACTCTGTTCTGGGCTTTGGTTTTGCTCCGGTAGAATGGTACTCTGCCCGCGGTTTGGGTTTCGCCCCGGTAGGTCGGGATTCTGTACGTGCTTTGAATTTCGGGGCGGCCGGGTGACCCGCTGCACGCGGCTTGGGTTTCGGCCCCGTCGCGAGAGGTCGCGCTGCCGGTTGCTCTTTCGCCTCGCTCCATTTGGATTCGGGCGATTGCCTGCGCCCATAGGCAATCCGCGCTCGCTTGGATATGCGGGGTGCGAGTTGCGAGGTTGTCTGCCGGAGTGCGTGAATCTCGTGCGCGGTGAGAGGCCGCGACTGTCCCAGCTTGAGTTTGCCAATCTCAATCGGTCCGATCCGCACGCGCACGAGGCGGAGGACGGGATGGCCGAGCGCGGCGCACATGTGCCGAATCTCACGCTTCTTGCCCTCATGCAGCACAATGCGCATCCATGTCTGGTCCCGCCCCGCCTCGCCGAACGGCTGTTTACGCTCCGCCAGCGCCGCCCGGTCGGCCCGCAGCACGGTGTCCTGATAGGTGACGCCCCGCTTCATTTGCGAAAGCGCCTCGGCGTTCGGCTGTCCCCCGACGAGCGCCAGGTATTCTTTTTCGTGCTCGTAGCGCGGGTGGGTCAACCGAAACGTGAGTTCGCCGTCGTTGGTCAGCAGCAGCAATCCCTCGCTGTCCATGTCCAGCCGCCCCGCCGCAAACAGGCGCTCCCCGTTCGGGACGAGGTCCAGCGCCGTCCGGTGCTCGCCGGTCTCGTCGCGGTCGCTAATATAGCCGCGCGGCTTGTTCAGGGCCAGATAGATCTTGGTTTCGAGCTTGACCTTTTGCCCATCCACCTCGACCGTGTCGCGCTCCGGGTCCACCTTGGCGCCCAGAGTCTCTACCACCTTGCCGTTCACGCGCACGCGTCCAGCCAGGATCATCTCTTCGGCGTGTCGCCGTGAGGAGATGCCCGCCTGCGCCAATACCTTGTGTAATCGTTCTTCCATTATTTCAACAAATCCTCAAGTTCGTCGCTCTATTCTAACCCTTTAACAATTCGTTGATGTTCGGTCCGCTCGACTGCGCCGGCTCGCCACGTGTCTGGGATTCTCGGCCGCGCAAGAGCTCTGCCACATCGCGCGTCTCCATCTCCAGATTCACTTCGGCAGGGAGCGGCGGCAGGTCCTCGACTTTATGCAGGCCGAAATATTGCAGGAACTCGAATGTGGTTCCGTACTGGATCGGATGGCCGACCGTGTCGAGCCGCCCCATCTCTTCGATCAGGTTCCGCTGCAAGAGATTGTGCATCACCCCGTCGCAGTTTACCCCGCGGATCGCTTCCACCTGCGGGCGGGTAATCGGCTGGCGATAGGCGATGATGGCGAGCGTTTCGAGGCCGGCCATGCTCAGCCGCGCCGAGCTTTCGAGGCCAAGGAACTTTTGGACCTGTACCGCTGCTTCCGGCGCGCTGACCAGTTGGATGCGCTCGCGCGTCCGTTGCAAGCGCATCCCCCGCCCGATATAGTCCTTTTCCAGCGCGGCGAGCGCAGTCTCGATGGCCGCTTCGTCCTGTTCCAACGCCTTGCCCAGGTCCTCGACGGCAACCGGGCCATCCGAGACAAAAATTAAGCTCTCGACCAGGCTTTTCAATTCCAATTCGGGACGCGGTTCGTCAGTCATTCGACCTCTCGCTACCACCTGTCGTTATTTCTGGGACGCGGCTATTATATACCATTTGACCTGTAACGCCACAGCCACGCGCCGGCAATCACGATACCCAGCACGGCCAGGCTGATGCCGCTGATGACGAGCCCTGCGTAAAAAGTAAAAGGTGCATAGCGGAATTCGATTTTATGGTCGCCCGGCGTGACCTGCACGGCGCGCAGGATAAGATCGGCGCGGTGGACGGGCGCAGGCTGATTGTCGACGAAGGCTTTCCATCCCGCATCCCACGCGTCGGCGAGAACGACATACCCATCCGCCGCGGCATGGACCTGGAGGAGCACGCGCTCGGGTTCGTATGACACGATGGTCGCCGTTTCGTCGAATCGCTGCCCCTCGTCGGTTTCACCCGGCGCCCCGTCGGCCAGAAGCAACTCGCCCTGATAGTCAGGGGCTTGCAGCCGTGCCAGCGCCGCGTCGTCGGATGGAACCACTGTCGCATTATGCGTGATCCAGACTCGCGGCGCATAGTCCGGATTCTCGAATACGGCGACGTCTTCGCTGCGATAGATGAGCCGGTGGTCCCCTTTGCCGACCAGGTACGCGACATTCACGCGCGAATCGCCATCGGTGAGTACAAGCCTTTGGATATAAAGCAGTCCGGCGGGAATTCTCGGCTGGATGTGCAGGCTCGTCACGCGCACTGGGGTGGGGCTAAGCGAGAGGGTCCCCAGAAAGGTATGGCCCGGATGCGCCTCGACAGGGAAAGCTGAACGCGCCGGAAAGGTCGATGCAATTCGGGGCTCGGAATGTTTGACGACGCGGCGAACATCGCTCCGCTCGTAGGCCCATTCTGCTGTGTCGATTCCCGCGCGCAGGGGAACGCTGAGCGTGCGCCCGTCGTCAGTGGTCGCGATGACATCGGCTACCACATCGCCATCGCGGAGATCGACGGATTGCGCCATCGACGACTCGACCTCGATGCCGGTCGCCTCGGTGGGCAAAAAGCGGAGCGTCTCGCTGATCGGATGAATCATAAAGGGGTCGGTCAGGTCCGCCGCTTCGCTCGGGGGATCGACCGGCAATACCTGTGGGACGAGGTAATAGCGCCCGCCAATCAGATTGAACATCCGGGGTGAGAGTTGGTCGAGATAGGTCTGGGTGCGCCGTGGGGCAAGCGGCGTATAGCCCTGGGCGCCGGGCGCGTTGTAGGCCGCATTCAGGTTGGGGAACAGGCTCTCGCGCATGCCCGAGACCCACGGGAAAATCCATTCGCTCGTTCGCTCGCGCGCGCCATCGGCGAACGAAAGCGCCGCAAGCACGCGCGGCGCGCCAAATACTTCTTGCCGCGGGGCAACTACGTTATAGCTCTGGGCGTAGACTGCGCCGAATGCCGCCAGGTCCACCACGGTCAGGCCAAGAGCCAGGGCTGTCCAGGTGGTTGTTCCTGCGCGGCGCAGCCATGCCCAAATGACTGCCAGGAGCGCCGCACCCCAGAACAGGAACGGTAGCACACGCCAGGCGCTTACCCAGGTATCTACGTCGAGCAGGGAGGCGAGGACAATGATCACGCCGGCGAGGAGCGCGCTTACCACTCCGATCAAGACCGCGGAACGGGCGCGGGTGTCGGTCGGCAGTCGGTCGCGCACGCGGTCAAACCCCATGCCCGCGAGCAGCGCGACTGCGAGCGCAAGCGGAAAGAGAAACCGCGCCGGCACGCGAAAAAGATTCAGCACCGGTAAATAGCGCAGGGCGCGATAAACCGGCGTGTACCCGCCGAGGGCAAACAGGAATGCGGTAAGCACGACGGCGACCCAGAACCAGGTCTCACGCGTTCGCCGCAGTATGACGGCGCGCGCCGCCAACAACAGCGGGAGCGCGCCGAAATAGGCGATCACCTCGACCGAGACGCGTGGATAGGGATTGCCCAGGATAAAGGGGTCAAAAAGGAGCGCCAGGTAAAAGGGGTGATACGAGAACTCTACGAAAAAGTCTTCGGTGACGCCGCCGGCCCGTGCGGACGCCTGGGCCAGCTCGGCGGTTGGCAGCAACTGGACGGCGGCAATTCCCGCGCCGAGCGCAACGGCCAGGACTGGAAGAAGGTCCATTGCCGCGACGCGCCAGGAGCGACGAGCCGGCGTGGAAAAATTGCCCACCCACCCGAACAGATTGCCAAGCGCATAAACGCCAAAGGTCATCACATTGAGGAGCATGAACTGGGGATGCCCGGCCAGGAATTGCATGCCCCAGATCGCGACGAGCCCAACCCAGTACCGCAGGCGTGGGGCGCGATGCCATCGGTCATACATGAGCAGCGCCCAGGGGAGCCACGCGGCGACCGAGAGCACGCTCATGTGTGTGATGCGGCCCGCGCCAAAGCCCCCCGCGGAAAAAGCGAATGCCGCGATTGCCGCGCCCGCCGCGCTCAATCCGCGTCCGCGCGCCCAGAGGAACATGCCCGCGCCGAGCCAGGCCAGGTGAAAGAGAATATCGTAATTGATCGCAAGATCAATCGGCAGCAAGCGATACAGGAGGAGATGGAGTGGATAGAGAGCGCCCGTCTGCATCTCGGCAAAGAGCGGAAATCCAAGCAGAATCTCCGGCGTCCAGAGGGGCAGGCGGCCTGCCTGCAATGCCTGGGCATACAACAGGCGCGTCGGATAGAAAAACCGCGCAATATCACCGAAATAAAAGAGACCGGTCCCCAGTGTTGCGCGCCAGTAGAATACCAGCGGCCAGAGGATCACCAATAACAACAGTGCAGCCGGGTAGAGCCGTTTTAGCAGAACGGTTCCCCCAACGCCGGCAGGATTAGTGGCTTCGGATGTTGACTTCAACGGTGTTTGGGACAATGCTCTCCACTCGAATGGAATTTGGCAGATTGACGGCGCGCGGCGTGACCTGAACGGTGCTCGGCGCGCATCCCGCCACGTCGACGACGATCTGGACATCATCCTGAGTCAACGATTGAAGGATAGGCAGCGGACCTGATAGAATGACTTCGACGGTGTCCGGCGATACGGCAATCGGCAACTCGCACCGGTTTTCTGCGCTGGTGACAGACCGTCGAATCGTAATGCCGCCCAGTACCGGTTCGACCGATACCTTGACCGTCACATTTCCAACATTCAGCGCAGAAACTCCGGTCGGAAGCGCCAGACCCACCTGCTTGTTAATGTCCGCCTGCGCGCCGGTTACCAAAAGGGCCTGCGCTTCGACAAACCCTGGGATCTTGTCCAGCGCGTCCGGCGTGCCTACGAGCGTCACCGTCGAGGGTTCTACCTGAATGTCGCTGACCCAATACCCCGAACTGACGTTTCCGTGGAGGACGGCTTTGATGGCAACTTCTTTGTATCCCACTCGCTGGACCACATCCATATGGACCGAAACCGTCGAGGGGGAAATTACTAGATTGGGGTCCTGAACCTGATTGCCCTGCGCGTCGTGGAGCATGACCGCCACCTGGCGATCGATCGCCGTCTTGCTGCCGCGCAAGCCGATATCCACCGTCGCATCGTTTATCTGGTCGATGATGGATTGGGGGCCGCTCACGGTGATCCGGGTGGGCGAGACCGTTGTAGACTTGACCTCGTAGCCCACTGGGGGATCGTCGAGGACGCGCGCGTGGACGTCCAGCGTGATTTGCTTGAGGAGCTCCAGATGAACAGAGACGGCCGGCGGGTCCGCGCTCACTACCGTGATTTGTGGATCGACGACGGTCACATTGACCGACACCTGTTGGATGCCGCTGGACAGGCCCTGCAGATCCGCGATAGCCAGAAAGCTTTCGGCGCGCAGGCTCTGCCAGCGCGCATCCGGCGCGCGCACCCGGATGCGCACCGTGTCAGCCGACCGCGTCGAGAGGATCAGGCCTTCGGCGCGATTCGTATACTGGATGGGAATAGGCTCCTGGAATACGGCTTCGCGAACCGGGTTCTCTTCGTTCGTCGCGACGACCCATACAAAGAGAGCCAAAAAAAGCGAGATCACCAGCGAGCTCCATTGCTGGACCAAGGTTTTGAAAATCATTTCGACTTGCTTTCGGCAATGAGACTGCGCCCCGAGCGCCCGTTGTTGGAATGCGGTTTGAGATTCAAGAGCAGACGGTTGAGCGAGCCCTCATCCAGATAACGCGTCAGGCGCGCATTTTGAGCCACCGAGATGACCCCGTTTTGTTCCGAGACGACGATGGCAATGGCGTCGGTCGTTTCGGCAAGGCCCACCGCCGCGCGATGCCGGGTGCCCAGTTCCCGGTCCAATTCCGGGCTTTCCGAAAGGGGCAGTGTGCAGGCGGCTGCGGTGAGTCGCTGATCGCGAAGGATGACCGCGCCGTCATGCAAAGGTGTGCCCTTTTCAAAAATCGTGACCAGGAGATCGACCGAGAGGTCGGCGTCCAGGATCACGCCGGTATCGATATATTCCTGCAGGCCGGTTTCGCGTTCGATGACAATCAATGCGCCGAGGCGCTGTGTGGACAGGACGCCGGCGGCGTGGCACAGGGCGGCGATGAACTGCGTCGACGAGGGACTGCGGCGCGGAATCCATAACGAGCTGGGACGGCCCAGCCGTTCGAGGGCGCGCCGAAGCTCCGGCTGAAAGATAACGGGGATGGCGACGAGGAGCGCAGGAATGGAATTGCGGATCAGCCAGGTGAACGCGGTCAGGTGCAGGAAATTGCTGGCGACGATGCCGGCAAATGCGACCAGCAGCATGCCACGCACCAGCGTGACCGCGCGCGTCCCCTGCATCAAGTAAAAGAGACCGAAAAAGATGAGGGCGACGAGCGAAATATCGACGATGCTTTGGATCGTCAGATGCGTAAAAAGGTCGCTCAGGTCAACCAATGGGTTTATCAGGTCGCGGTCAATTCACTCAACAGCTTACGATACTCTTCAATTTGCGGCGGTTCAAGTGAGATAATCTCTTGAATGACAATGGTCGCCGCCTCGCGCTGGTCGGTACTGAGCAGATGGTCGCCGAGTTTGTCGAGCGCTTCGATCGCCTGGGACCGCTGCCCGGCGGCCGCATACGCTCGCGCCAGGCGGACATTGACCGACACATCGTACGGATTGGTGCGCGCAAGCGCCGATAGCATCGCCCGGGCTTTGTTCGACGTAGGCCCGCTCCGGCGCAGCAGTTCGTCCAGTTCGCGCTCCCCCTTGTCGCGCATCCCGAGACGCAAATAGAGATCGATGAGGATAAAGCGCGTGCGCTCATCCTCCGGGCTCGCAGTGCGCATCTCTTCATAGAGCGGCAGGGCATTTTTCCAATCTCGCGCTTTGAGCAAGCCTTCGGACAGGCGGGTGCGCAGCGTGGCAACCGCCGGGCTGACTGCGCCGGTGCGCTGCGCCAGGCGCAGCCCTTCAGCATACCGGTCGATCGCCTTTTGCGACTGGCCTGCCCGTTCGAGCGCCGCTCCCAACCGCAGGTATTCGTCGAGCGCTTCAGAGATCTGGCTTTGCCGGACCAGCAGGTCAATCAACTTGCTCCGGCGGGTCACATCCTCCGGCGCCAGTTCGAGCGCATGATGGCAAAAGGCAATCGCTTTGGGAAGATCGCCGCGCACGGCCGCGACTTCGGCCAGCATCTCGAACTTGTCCAGCGCCTCTTGCTGCCGCCCTGAATGCTCCAGCACTTCGGCCAACAGCACATGGGCCGGCAGATAGCTCGGCGCGATCGCAATCGCGCGCAAGGCCTCGTCGTTTGCCGCGTGGAGGTAGCCGGCTTTAACATATTCCGCGCTCAGGCGCATACATTCGATCACGCTATCCGCATCCGGCGTCTCCAGCACCTCGGCCAGGCTGATTGGGGTGCCGCTCTCGGCGACGGTTTCGACATGCCGCCGCACCTCGCGCGCTTTGTCTTCCCAGCCCTTGTTGCCAAGAAACTCGACGAGCGTTTGCATAAAGCTTTCGGCGTGCGACTGTGCGCCCTTTGCCCGATAGCCCTCAGCCAGGGACTCGTAGAGTTTGATGATATCATCGGCCTGGTCCCGCTCGACGGTCGAGAGATCGACGATCTTCATCGCCTGGATAAAGCTGCCGAGGGCGTCATCCCCCTTGCCCTGCGCGCGATAGCACTGCCCGATCGCCATGTACGAAGCGAGCGCGAATTGGCTGTCATTCGCCGTCTGTTTCAAAAGCGCAATCGCTTCGTCATAGCGCAGCGCGGTCTGATAAAGCAACGCCAGGTTGAACTGGATTTCACTCTTGACCATGCCGGCCTTGAGGATTTGCTCGTAGGTCTCCATGGCCTCGTTCGCACGGTTATGGGTCTGCGCGTCGATCGCCTTGGCGACCAGCGTCTCTACCTCCACCGCTCCGGATGCCCGCGGCGCGCCCGTCGGCGTCCGGCGCCAGCGTGGGCCGTCTTCAAAGACAGTCTGGGCCAGGCGCGAGAGCGAGGAACGCCGGGCTTGCTCCACGGGGCTTCCCTCTTCGGTGCCGGACGCCCGCGCTTGCCGCCCGCGCAGTTCGGCCACCAACGCCTTGGCCTGCGTATTATCCGGGTCCAATTGTAATGCCTCTTCGGCCGCTTTGAGCGCGCCCTCGGCGTCGTTGCGTCGTTGATAGATCTTGGCCAGCGCTGTAAGCTCTTGCGCGGCCGCGCTCTGGTGCCCGGCCTCTTTAAAGGCGCTGATCAACTTTTCCCGGATCTCGATTCGCTCGGGGTCCAGCGCTGCGGCCTGCCGCCAGGCCTCGACCGCCCGGCTCATTTGCTTTTGGCCGCTAAACATCTCCGCCAATTGGAGGTAGGCCTCGGTTGCCTCGGCCGTCTTGCCCAGTTTTCGATACAGGGACGCCGTGTGCATGAGCGGCGCCGGATCGAGCGGCTGCAATTTGGCGCAGAGACGATACTCGTGCAGTGCTTCTTCGAGCTTGCTCGATTCTTCAAAGGCGCGCGCCAAGCCCTGGTGGGCTGGCGCATCCTCCGGTAACTCGGCGAGGGCGCGCTTGTATTCGCGGATGGCTGCCGGCCATTGCGAGTCCCATGCTGAGTTCGACGCTTTTTTCATTGCGTCATTGTAGACGGTCTTGTTTCCGGGCATGAGGGGGAATGTAGGCAGGTAGACAAATGGACAGGTTTACCTATCTACTTGTCTACCTGCCTGTTTATCTACTTGTCTAATTACCGCGCCAACCAGGATTCAGCAGTTCTACAAGAATCGCCTTTTGGGCATGCATGCGGTTCTCGGCCTGGTCAAAGACCACCGAGTGCGGGCCGTCGATCACCTCGTCAGTGATTTCCGAACCGCGATGGGCCGGGAGACAATGCAGGACCAGCGCATCCGGCCTGGCGTAGTCCAACAGCGCGCGATTCAATTGATAAGGCGGGAACACCTTGGCCCGCTGGGCAGTCTCTTCTTCCTGTCCCATACTGGCCCAGACATCGGTATAGAGCACATCCGCATCCTGTGCAGCCGCCCTGGGATCCTCCAACAACTCGATCTTGCTACCGGTCTGTTGGGCGAGCACCCGGGCTTGCGTGACGCTTTCGTCTTTGAATTGATAGCCGGGAGGTGCGGCAATGGCAAAATCCATTCCCGTCAGCGCGCAGGCGAGCATGAGCGAACGGGAAACATTATTGCTGTCGCCCAAAAACGCGAGTTTGAGTCCTTTGAGGTTTCCTCGTTTTTCATAGACGGTGAACAGGTCGGCCAGCGCCTGGCAGGGATGCTCGAGGTCGGACAGCCCGTTAATAACCGGCACGCGCGAATACTGCGCCAGCTCCTCTACATGCTTGTGTGCAAAGACACGCGCCATGATTGCGTCGACATAGCGCGAAAGCACACGCGACACATCGGCCACGCTCTCGCGCTGGCCGAGACCGATTTCCTGCGGCGAGAGGTAAAGCGCCTGCCCGCCCAGTTGAATCATCGCCATGTCGAACGACACGCGCGTGCGCAGCGAGGGCTTTTGAAAAACCATGGCCAGCGTTTTCCGGGCCAGCAAGGGTTGGTCCTTGCCCTGCCGCCAGGCCGTCTTGAGATCGGCCGCTGTCCGGAGCAGTTGATTGAATTCGTCAGGACTCGAATTGGCAATCGCCAAATAATGCTTGAGCATGAGTAAAGTGTCGAGGCAAAGCATTCGCGCGCATGAACAAGGAGCCATCCCGTTCGACGAGGCGAATGCTTTGCCCGGTTACCGGATTAATATAAATTCAGGATGCGTCCGCTAATGCCGCGATTATCAATCTCCAGCAGTCCGATTGTCGGACCGCCGCTGCGCGGGACCAGCGAGCCGGGATTGAACAAAAATACGCCGTTGTGGACTTTGGCGTATGGGACGTGTGTATGCCCAAAGACAATGGCATCGACGCCGTTAAAACGGCCCAGGAGATAGTCGATATAGTCGGGTGTATAGGGCGAAGCGCGCACCAGCCTGCGGATGCGCGCTGTGGTCTCGCCGCGCGCATCCCGGTGCCCGTGAATGAGGCCGATACGACACCCGCCAAATTCTAATACCTGTGTTTCCTGCAAGAAATTGCGCACGGGTGGTGGGTCCTGTTCGCCAAAAACGGCAAAGGTCAGGCTCACCGATTCCTGCAGTTGTTGCAGCAGTTCCATGCTGGTGATATCGCCGGCATGCAGAACAATCTCGACCGGCGAGAGCAGCTCCAGCACGCGCGGCGGCAGCACTCGCTTGCGGTCTGGAACGTGTGTGTCTGCCAGAACGCCAATCTTCATACGACCTCAGTGTGGCACGCCCAGGGCGGCGACAAGCATAGCCGCCAGCACAAACCACTGGACGCGCGGGAGATAGGTTGGGTCATGATCCTGACGACGCGCGGCCGCTTGCCACAAGACCTGCGCAATCAAGCCGATCCCGACAAAACCGGCATTGATCAGCGCGGCGCGAACGACAAGCAGGACCATCACGGCCAGTTGAGCGAGATTGAATTGCAAAAAGCCCCGCTCGCGTGCACTTGCGACCAGGAGCAACCCCCGGTAGGCAATTGCAAACAAGAGCGCCATCAGGACTGATTCGCCGGTGGGCATCCCAAATGCGGCGTTGCCGATCAGCCATGCCACCCCGATCTCGGCCAGGGCGCGAGCCCAGGCGCCGGCTCCATGCGTTCCCATTTCGGTTTCGAGCGGCGCGAGAAACAGAGCCAGGAGGGTGATAATAAAGGCCGGGCCACCGAGCACGAGCGCGATCGTCATTCCGACCAGACCGGAAACCACCAGCGCGCCAAGCGCCTGTCCTACCTCAGGCCACAAAGCGCCATTCCAGAATTTACCGCGCGACGAGATCCACTGGGACAAACGGGCGGCCGGTGAATCCAGCCGGGCGTAAGGGAGCAGGATCCAGCTTTTCGTCGGCGTCGGACGCCATACGCGGAGCGGGGCGCGCCAGTCGGTATTCACCCACGCCGCACGCCAGGCGCCCATGATCGGATCGGTCAGAATAACGGCAATTGCAATCCGCAGCAACGTTTCGCCAGAGAGTCCCATCGCGCCTGAAGCGAGCCCCCCACATACGGTTGCCCATGCCGGACCAATCCAGGTCAGCGGGCGATCGGGGTGCAGCTCCAGGGCGATTCGCCTCCCGAGCGAAGGACGCGTCGCCGAAGGTTCCATCCCCGCGAGTTTATCACGATAGGGCCTTTTAAGCAAGGGGAACCTAGTCGTCCAAGATTCGTCGCGCGGCGTTCCCACTCACCACAAGACGAGCCCGGCCCGTGTACCAAGGAACTATTGCCAATTTCCAGCCCTTTTTTGCTAAATGGGTAGAGTTGAATTACAATACCCCGCGTTGTATTCAGGTCGTCATTTCCGCTTGTCGATGAAATGACAACCATTCTCATCCATCATTCATTTACGGAATGCTATGAAAATTATCGTCGATGCAATGGGCAGCGATCATCGTCCAGAACCGGATGTGGCGGGCGCAGTGGCTGCCGCTCGTGAATATGGGGTCAAGATTGCGCTTGTCGGACCTGAAGCCCGCCTGCGACAGGAACTGCAGCGCGCGGGCGGAGTAGACCTGGGAATCGAAATCATCAACGCCACTCAGGAGATCCAGATGCAGGAGCATCCTGCGCTGGCCGTCAAGGAGAAAAAGGATTCGTCCATCGTCGTCGGCATGCAGCAGCTCAAGCAGGGCAATGCCGATGCCTTTGTCTCGATGGGTAACACCGGCGCGGTGCTCACCGCCGCGGTCCTCTACGTCCAGCGCATTCGCGGGATTATCCGCCCGGCCCTGGCTACGGTCTATCCCACGCCACTCGGCCCGCTGCTGTTGCTCGACATCGGCGCCAATACGGATTGCAAGCCCGAATGGTTGGAACAATTTGCCTGGATGGGCAGCCTGTATGCCGAGCGCGTGCTCAATCTGCCGCACCCACGCGTGGCGCTGCTCGCCAACGGCGAGGAAGAGACCAAGGGAAACCAGCTCGTTCAGGACGCACACGCGCGACTCAAGGCGCGCGGCGACCTGAACTTTATTGGCAATATCGAGGGCAAGGATATTCCAATGCGTTCGGCCGATGTCGTCGTGACGGACGGGTTTGACGGCAATATCGTCATCAAACTCTCTGAGGGCATCGGCAAGATGCTCATCGAGCTGATCGAGACACAGATCAAGGGTAATCCGATCACTATGATTGGTGGTGGGCTGAGCTATCCGGCGTTCAAAAAAGTCAAAAAGATCATGGACTATTCCGAGTACGGCGGCGGGCCGCTGCTCGGCGTCAATGGCGTAGTGATTATCGGCCACGGCCGGTCGAATGCGAATGCCGTCAAGAATGCAATTCGCGTTGCCAAGCAGGCGGTTGAGAGCAAAATGATCGATACCATTCGCGCCAGCCTGAATCGATGACCAGTCCATTCGTCTCTTTGGGTTCGACGATTGCGCCCGATCCGATCCTGGATCGCTGGGAGCAGGATGATTATCGCCCTGAGCCGCTCAACGAATTTGCGCCGCTGACGCGGCACCGGCGCCCGCGCGTGGTCATCACCGGGATCGGGGTCATCGCCCCAAACGGCAACACCCCGGAGGAGTTCTGGGCCAATTGTCTTGCCGGCAAGAGTGGCACCGGGCCGATCACCCGCTTTGATGCCAGTGGCTTACCCTGCCGCGTCGCCGGCGAGGTCAAGAATTTTGACCCGCGCGATTACATTGATTTCAAAGAGGCTCGGCGGATGGCGCGCTGTTCCCAATTCGCCATCGCCTGCGCGCGGATGGCCGCCGCCGATGCGCGGCTCATTCTGCCGGTTGCCAACCCCGAGCGCGTTGGCATCTATATGGGAACCGCCGTCGGCGGCTATGACCAGATCGAGATTGGCATCCGCACCGAAGTGACCAAAGGCTGGCAGCGGATCTCGCCCTTTGCGATCGGCGCGGCCATGCCCAATGCCGCCGCCTTTCTCGTGGGAATGACCGTCGGCGCGAAAGGATACCTTAGCACCGTCACCGCCGCCTGCGCGTCGGGGACACAATCCATTGGCGAAGCGGCCGAGATCATCCGCCGCGGCTGGGCCGACGTCATGTTCGCGGGCGGGACGGAAGCGGGCGTGATCGAAACCGGGATCGCCGGATTTTGCCAGATGCGCGCGCTGACTCTTCAAAATGACGAACCGCAAAAGGCGTCCCGGCCATTCGACAAGAACCGGGATGGCATGGTTATGGGCGAGGGTGCGGCTGTCGTCGTTCTGGAATCGCTCGATCATGCCATCTCGCGCGATGCGCCAATTCTGGCCGAGGTGCTCGGCAGCTCGGTTGTCGCCGACGCGTATGACGTTGCCGCGCCTGATCCAACGGGCCTGGGCGAAGAGCGGGTCATGCGCCTCGCGCTCATCGACGCGGGGATCGGCATGGATGAGATCGATTACATCAATGCGCACGCAACCAGCACGCCCATCGGCGATCCGATAGAGACCCGCGCGATCAAGCGGCTCTTTGGCGAGCGCGCGTATAAAATTCCGATCAGCGCCACCAAGTCCATGCTCGGGCACACCCTGGGCGCATCCGGCGCGATCGAAGCCGTGGTGAGTGTGCTGACGCTCCGGGACCAGAAAATCCATCCGACCATCAACTATGAAACGCCGGATCCCCAATGCGATCTCGATTATGTTCCGAATGTGGCGCGCGCCGCGACGGTCGAAACGATTCTTTCGAATTCTTTCGGACTGGGCGGACAGAACGCCTGCCTGATTCTCCGCAAATTCGATATCTAAAAGCACTGCCGGGCAACCCAGTAACTTGCCCGGCAAGCTGCTAGGAATGACAAACCAAACTCATGGCACAGATCTATACGAACGAGACCCTGATTGAAAACCGCTCGCGCCTGGGCCGGTATGCCAGCCTGGGCGGGTTGGCCATTATCGTCGGCGGCCTGGTCGCTTCCTTTCAAGAGAATATCTTGCTCGCCTACGGCGCGCTGATTCTTGGCTTTATCATCTCCAACATCGGGGCCTATTACCTTAATCGCTGGGGCCTGCACCCGTACAAAAAGGTGACCGAGGGCATCAAGGGGCTGGGCAAGCAATATTCGCTTTACAACTATTACCTGCCGATTCCCAATGTTCTGCTCACCCCGTATAGCGTCGTTGTCCTGCTGCTCAAGAACCAGGATGGCAAGATTACGGCCAACGCCAAGGGGTGGCGGCAGGGCAGCAGCTTCCTGGGCTTTTTTCGCGCGCTCTCCAGCGAAGGGATCGGCAATCCCCCGCAAGAGCTCGAGTTGGAGAAGGACAAGATGAAGAAATTTCTCGCCGACAAGCTGGGCGAGAATGTCAAGGTCCCGGTCGAGGGCTATATTCTGTTCACCAATCCACAGGCCAGCATCAAGATTGACGGAGTCGATGCGCCGATCATTGTCCTGAGCCAGCAGCCCGACGCGCTCAAGGACGCGCTGCGGCGCGACAAGCGCACCCCGCTTTTGTCGGAGGATCTCTACGACAAGATTGTCCAGCTCTTTGCGGTCACGGCGGAGGAAGCGGCGGCCGAAGCGGAAAAGGGCTTTAAATTCTGGCAGCGGTAGCTCGTATGCAAAAGCAACCCAGCAGCAAAATGTGTTTTGTGTGCGGGCGTGAGAATCCCGTTGGCTTACACCTCCATTTCTATACCGACGACGACGGCCGGGTGCATGCTGAATTCACCCCCGGCCAGGAGCACCAGGGTTATCCCGGCGTGATGCACGGCGGCCTGATTACCGCGCTGCTCGACGAGACCATCGGGCGCACGGCGATTGCCGGTGATTTGTGGTGCATGACCGCCAGGCTCGAGGTGCGCTTTCGCAAGCCGGTGCCGATTGGTGAGCGGCTGCACATTGTCGGCGAGATTTCCCGCAACAATGGCCGCCTGCTCCAGGGGCATGGCGAAATCCGGTTGGGGACCGACGATCAGCTCCTGGCCGAAGCGACCGGCACTTTTGTCCGGATTCCGAATGACCAGATCGAGTCTTACAAACAGGCGCTGGCCTGGTGGCGTGTCGACGAATAGCTTATGCCTCTATCCCTTTCTGACTATAAGCGCCCACCTGAGGATAATGGGCGCGGAGTGCACGGTAGCGCCGCCACTGGATGGAACGGCGGCGATCAGGGGCTCGACTATTGGATCGCCGAGCTCCAGGCGCTGGGAGTCAAGTGGTTCAAGGTCCTCGACGATCACGGCGACTCGCTCAACCTCTGTCGCAAACTCGTCGACGCGGGCATCTTCCCCGTCGTCCGCATCATTCGCCACGACTCGCCGCCCAATGATTCGCCTGAGCCCAATCCGGGACATTTGAATGCGACGGAAGAGCAAACCATCCATAAACTGATCGATGCGGGTGTGCTCTATTTCGAGACCAACAACGAGCCGAACCTTGGCGCGGAATGGAAAAATAATGCCATGCCCGCCGACCCTGCCGAAGCCGCCAAACTGGTCGCGCTCAACTGGCTGTTTGACGCGCGTGTGATTCTTGACGCGGGTGGCTATCCGGGGTTGCCTGCGATCAGCGTCGGCAATGATATGGATTTGATTGGCGCGCTGGCGACGTTGGGGCGACACGAGATCTTGCTCGAAGGGTGCTGGCTTGCGCTTCACAACTATACGCTCAATCATCCGCTCGACTACCCCAACGATCTGGTGAATCAGGCCGGCGCGCCGGTTCCGCCGCCTGAATACGATTATGGCCCGCTCACGAACTGGGTGTGGTGGGATGCCAAGCTGGGGCGTTCTCATTCACCGGACGAGATCAACCAGATTCGCGCGAGCGGCAAAAACCCGGGCAGCACTCCCACGAAAGATCATTCGGGCTTGCGCGAGTACGAGTATTATTATGCGCTGGCGCAAAAATACCTTGGCCATCCGATCCCGATGCTGAGCACCGAGGGCGGGCCGCTCATCGGTCGGCGCGAGGATGTGCGCTATCCGCGCATTACTCCCCAGATGCACGCGGACGTGACGGTCGCGCTCTATGATTTCATGCAGCGCAAGGCGCCGGACTATTATTTTGCCTGTATGCCCTGGCTCCTCGTCCCCTCAGCCGGGTGGCAGCAGGACGCCTGGTATGGCGATTTCTGGGCGCGTGCATTTCAGAACGGCCCGCGCAGCAAGGCAGCCTTACCTCCGTTTGCGGTGCCCGGCGTCAATTTGGGCCCCACCTTGCCGGTCATGAATGCAGTCAAGACGATGCCGAATGTGGCGCGCCCGATTGCCGCGCCGCCCATGCCCGCAACGCCTGTAGCGGTAGTGATACCCACGGCCAGCACGAGCTATACCGTCCAGCGCGGCGATACCCTGACCAGTATTGCCAAAAAGTTCGGCGTGAGCATTACTGCAATTGTCATGGCGAACAATATCTCCGACCCGAGCCGCATTATCGCCGGAGAACAGCTCACCCTCCCAACCGGCGCCGGCGCTCCACCGCCGCCGCCTGCTCGTCCGGCCGCGCCGCCGCCTGCTCCGGGCTCCTCGCAGGTCGCCTATGTTTTTCAGTCAGGTGATACGCTCGCGGCTCTCGCCGGGCGCTATGATACGACGATCAGCGCCATCGTCATGGCCAACCAGCTCGCCGATCCCAATCACATCGCCGTCGGGCAACGCTTGATGATCCCGGTGCATTCCGCCGCACCGGTCGCGCCCTCGACGAATGCCACGCCCTCTGGCCGGGCGCCGGGCGCGCCCCCCGCGCCCCCGCGCATCAGCGGTGTTGCGCAATTTGATTCGCGCCTGGTCGCGCTCGGCGTGCGCGTTTCGAATGCGATGGTGGTCCCCGGCCTGGTCTATTGGAAACTGACCGGCGCAACCTATCTTGATGCGGCCGAATCGGTGGGGCAATCGGCCATTTACATCTCGCTTGTCGACGAAAAGGGCGCCCCTGTCGACGGCCAGCGCGTCTTTCAGGCGACGGACGGTACGCAGATTGTGATGACCACGGATGGCAGCGGCAACGCGCGCCAGACGATGGAAAACTCGTACCTTCCAGAACAGGGCGAGACGGGCAATTATTCGATCTGGGTGGATGGCCTGCCGAGTGACCGCGTGACCGGTCTGGGGCGTCCGCACAATCAACCGGTTAGCTTTCGATTGACGTGGCAAAAGACGAAAAAGTAACCAGCCTTGAAACGGATTTCTTTCTTTAGCACGATCCTGACACCGATTGCCGTATTCATCGCGACTCTTGCACTCTATATTTCAACCCTCGCGCCCGGGATGCTGAGCGGCGATAGCGGAGAGTTCCAATGGGCGATGGCTTCGCTAAACGTCGCCCATGCGACCGGGTACCCGCTCTATACGCTCCTCGGGCATGCCTGGCTCCAGCTTCCCCTCCAGGGCGCACCCGCGTGGCGTTTGAATCTCCTCTCCGCGCTATTCGGCGCCGGGGCTGTTACCGCGCTCTATATTTTCGCTCGCGCGCTCACCCACCGGCTAGATGCGGCCCTCGCCGCGGCCCTTTTTCTCGCGCTGGCCCCCGTCTTTTGGTTCAATGCCAGCATTCTCGAAGTCTATACCCTCAACGCTCTCTTTCTCATCCTTGTCCTCTACCTCGTCTGGCGCTGGGGATATGACCTCATCCCTAACCCTTCTCCTGAAAAGGGAGGGGAGGTGGAGGGGAGAGGGGGCCCGGGAGTTAGGTCCGACCGCTTCCTCTACCTTGCCTTTTTCATCATCGGCCTCGCGCTCGCCCACCACCGCATGACGATTCTCATTGCCCCGGGGTTGGTGGTCTATTTCCTTCTGGTCGAGCGCACCTTTTTCTTTAACTGGCGGCGCCTGCTCTTCCTTGCGCTGACGGTTTTGCCGGGATTGGCGCTTTACCTCTACGTCCCGATACGCTTGCTGGCGGCCGGCGCCAACCTGCACTATGCCATCTTTGATATTGTTCTGGGTCAAGAGTTTGCTGCCTCGCTGCGGCTCTATCCCGACCCGCTCCATGTTCTGGCCGGCGTCCCCGCCGAGAATTTTCATATCGGCCTGCTCCTCGCCGCGGTGGGTGTCGTGGCGCTCTGGCGTCGCGCCCGGAATCTGAATGTGCTCTTGATTCTGGTCTTACTCGCGGATGTCGCCTTTGCACTGTTTTACTCGGTCCCCGATGTCGAGGTCTTTCTCACGCCTTCATTCGTCGTGATCGCACTCTGGATCGCCGTCGGCATCACCTGGCTCGTCGAGCTCCTCGCCCGAAGGTTGGCTCCGCGCGCGACACGCCTGGCCACTGTCGCCGGAATCCTGGCCATGCTCCTCTCGTTCCTCTCGCTCTTGCAGTATGATGCGGTCCGCGCACAAGTCCGCGCGGAAGCGGGCGGCAAGGAAGCGCGGGCCCGTGCGATTTTTGCCGCCAACCTGCCGCGCGGTGCAATATTGGAACTGGACTGGGAGACGGCGACCGCGGTGCGTTTTTTGCAAGCAGTCGAGGGGACGCGTCCCGACCTCGAAGCGCGTCTGATCAAGGTCAACGAGCACGACGAATATTTCTGGGTGCTCAAGAATGTGGATGCCGGCCGGCCGGTCTATGTCGAGAGCGGGGTCAAGTGGATTCGCGCAGCCGCGGGATATCATGTCAGGAGCGCGCCGGTGGACCTGGCGCAGTTGGTACGGGAGACGCCCGAAATCCAAACGGTCAAGGGGACTATCTCCGATCGCGTGCAGTTGGACGGACTGCAGAACAACCCTCAAAGCCTGACCCTGTATTGGAAGCTGCGCCAGTCGCTCGGCAAGGACCTGGCGACCTTTGTTCACTATTTTGACGACACGGGCCAGCCGCTCGGACAAGAAGACCACGGCGCGTGCTGTGAGGCGGTCTATGGTTATCGCACCTCGGAGTGGGACTCTGTACATGAAATGGCCGATGTCTTTCGCCCCGCCCCGGCGAATACGGCCTATATGCAGATCGGTATGTATGCGCTGAACGGCGATGACCTGGCGCCTTACGGGCAAGATGTCTATTTACAGGTCAAGCCGGTTATCGTCCCGGCGAACGTGCATCCGCTGGGAGCTGTCTTCGGGGGACGCATCCGTGCCAGCGCATACGAATTAAAACGCGATGGTAACAATTATCAAGTCACCTTTTACTGGCAATCGACCGCTGCGTCCGGCCAGGATTTGAAGGTCTTTGTCCACCTGCTCGACGCGAGCGGCAAGATTGTTGCGCAGGCGGATCACCCCCCCTTTAGCGGAGTCTATCCGACGAGCGCCTGGCAACCCGGTCAAAATATCCCTGATCCTTTCCTCATTCCGGCCCAGGCAGATGGCGTCAAGCTGGAATTCGGTCTCTACGATACGACAAACGGCAAGCGGTTACAGACAGAGAGCGGCGATGCGGTGACCATTGATATCAAGTAGCTTGCTTTGGCCAATTCCAACAATTCCACCGCAAAGGGCGCAAAGGGATTAAAAAATAAGTATAGAGGAAAGGTAATCATGAATCCAAAGAGAAATTTGGCGGAAATGGAGGCGGTAGCCAAGGAAATTGTGGATTCGGCGATCAAGGTGCATCGAGCACTGGGGCCAGGGTTACTGGAATCTGCTTATCAGCAATGTCTCGCATTTGAACTGCACGAGCGCGGATTGAAGGTCGAGTGCGAAGTACCGATTCCGGTCATATACCAGAGCCATCAAATTGACGTAGGCTATCGAATCGATATGCTGGTTGACGGCTGCATTATTGTTGAAAATAAGGCCGTAGACCAAATTATACCGATTCACGAGGCGCAACTGTTGACCTATCTCAAGCTCAGTAATCTCCAATTAGGCTTTTTGCTCAATTGGAATGTGCTGCTCATGCGGCAAGGAATCCGCCGCATGGTAAACAATTTAGGGGGGGCACAAAACAAAGAGCGCCAGGTGAAAGATATCAAATAAACCTTTGCGTCCTTTGCGTCCTTCGCGGTGCAATCCTTTACTGCATTTCAATCACCAAGCGTCATTTGGTCCAAAAAGCAAATCGTGATAGAATCGCCGTACGCTCCGCTGGTTAGACCCTCGAACGGATCCCACGATCTGCGTTCGTGATACCTTCCGCAGAAGCTATAGCCCGATGATGTGCTAACGAAATGCCGGCCCTCTCTACCGGATGAGGGAAAAGGACTAAAGGGGAAATACATGATCGAAACGCGTTTTACCTGGAAATGGTTGTTTGTCGTCGCCGCGCTCGGCCTTGTCGGCGGGGTTGTCCTGGGGCTGATTGTTGGATGGGTCCTGCCCATCTCGTCGGGCGCCCCATCGGATATTTCCAGCCTGAATGCCAACGCACAAAATGACTATATCGTCCTCGTCGCCAATTCCTATGCCTATGACAACGACCTCTCCCTGGCCAAACAGCGGCTGATCCTGCTCAAAGATGCCAATATCAAGACGCGGGTCGAGCGCCTTGCCAAGGCGCTCACCACACGCAAGGACCCCAGCGCCGCGAACGTGGCCGACCTGGCGGTTGGACTCGGCTCGACCGATAGCTCGCTCAAGGTCCTCGCCGCCAGCGTGCTGAATATTGATCTGGGTGGGCAGCCGACCAAGGTGGCCCGCGCCGAAATCGAGCCCAGTGCGACCCCAATGCCCACGATTGCAGCAACTGACACGCCTGCCGCGACGGAGACCCTTCAGGCCACCAATACCCCAACGACCGCGCCGACAAAGGCGCAACCGGCTGCGCCCAAGAATACGCCCAAACCTGCGGCGACCAATACACCAGCAGTTGCACCAGCACTCACCCCAGCTTGGACTCCTGACAAAAGCCAATGGTGGTCTACGATTCAATTCCAACCTGCTGCTGTCGCGCCAGGGCAGCAATATTGGCGACTCAAGAGTGCATTGTACTGTGAGCCGGAGGATGTTAATCCTGATCCAGCATGTACCGGCTTGCCTGGCGGCGGTAACGACACCAGCATGTACATTTCGCTAATTGATCAAAATGGGAACCGAACAGAGGGAGAATTAGTTGTCATATCCCCACAGAACGGGTTGTCGGATGAGGGGACCTTGGCAAAGGTCAAATCGCCAAGCGACATGTGCAAGTGTAACTATTCGTGGGAGGTTAGCGACTATAGTGTCAAGGTTAAAGGCCTAGCATCGGATGTTATTAGTGGGTTTTGTCTTTGTAGCGTCCATAGAGGCTGGGGCTCTCGCGCACATGTCCGGTACTTTTTAACTTTCCAATTGACTACGCGGTAGGTTTCGGCATCAAAAGAACCCGTGCGGTACATGCCACGCGGGTTCTTTTGATATTTCTGTTTGTCGCCCTAGAAATGGTTATCTGGACTCGCTTCGGCCACTTGGACTCCCATTTCTACCGCAGTGATTGAATCGTTTCCTTGCTAGTTCGTAAAATATCATTTACAACGGTCTGTGGGTCAACCTTTTTCTTTCGCGCATACTTTTCGATAAATTCGGCAATATCATCGTCCAGATAGATCGGGAGTTTCAGCTTGACTTCCTTATGATAGAATTTGCCGCGCACTCCTTTAGAAAAATCGTATTCCTTCTTCATTTGCATCACCTCTTGTACTCGGCAGCCTCTTTGCGTGTGGCTCTACGGGCAGAGATAATCCGAATCGTAGCATCTTCTTGCGCAAGTTCGCGAAAGGTGTGAACGACGACCAAAAGCACGCTGTTCTGATCCTGCCCCAGGGTTATCCAGCGTTCTTCTTCGGCGCTATGCTCTTCGTCGTAGATTGAAACTGCTGACGGATCGAGAAAGACCTGAGCTGCACGCATGAAGCTAACCCGATGCTTACGCAGGTTCTCTCTAGACTTGGCCGGGTCCCACTCGAAATTATATTGCACCCTAGCTCCTGCCCACTCTACTGCATTGCACTCGAGATTCTACTCCCTATTCCCAATTACGCCAACCCGTCCAAGCGCTCGTCCACCCTACGCCCCCAATACCAACCGCATAATGCGCCACAAGAACCGGTAGCGCCCGCGATGGCCGACGTACCGGTAATACTGTTCTGCAAGGAAGCGTTTGAAGAGCAAGCGCCGGCCAAGCGCGCTCCATGCAATCCGACGGTTATAATCCGCAAAGGCAAAATCATTCCGGGCAAACGCATCGACCGCCGCATCGGCAGCAAAGATGCCAAAGTTGAGCGCGTGCGCGATACCCTCTCCCAACAAGGGATCGGCGCCGGCGGCGTCTCCTGCCAGGATGACGTTGGGTGCTGACTGCGGGCTCTGAATATCAAACCAGCGCTCGGGATGTCCCATGAGCTTGTACTCGGCCAAGTTCACCCCGCGTTCGGCCAGTTCTTGCGCGAACGCCGGTTTCAGGCCTGCGCGGTTGTATTTGGGATGCACGCGGCTGTCATACAGGCCCCGGTTCATGATCGGCTCGCCCTGCTTGACCGACGGGAAATCCCAGTAATAGCCCTGGACCCCATTCAAGGTCGGCGTGAAATCAAAGACGGCGGTATGTTCGCCGAACTCAGCCGAACGGGCCGGCTCGACGGAGGTCAATATCTCGATCAGCCTCGCGGTCCGGTCCGAATGTCCGAGCCCGAGCCGGGTCCGCACCACGCTGTTTGACCCATCTGCGCCGATTACCATGCGCGCCCGGTATTCTCCCCGGTCGGTCAGGAGGGTCACTCCATCTGCCTCGCGCGCCAGATCGCGGACCGTCACCCCTTCGTGGAGCTCCACCCCGCGCGCTTGCGCCTCACGTGCCAGCGCCATATCAAACTCTTCGCGGCGAACGATGCGAAACGCGTTGGGCCAGCGAATGGTAAATGTGAGGTCCTCGAACACGAGACGCGCGTTGTGGATGGGAAAGGCGGGTACATCCGGCCAGACGCCGAGATAGTGGAGAAGGTCATCGGCGTGATGCGTGAGCCCGCCGCCGCACAGTTTGTGGCGGGGAAAGATTCCCTTTTCAAGAATCAGAGTCCGGGCCGCGAGCACTGGAGCACGTCGTGCGAGTTGAATGGCGGCCGCGGACCCCGCCGGCCCCGCGCCGACGATGATCAGGTCGTACTGCGTCAATAAAACTATGTCCCTCAATAACAAAAATCAGACACTTGCCATAACTGCATGCTGTTCCCTACCTACACTCAAGATTCGCTCCATCGCAATGCCGGTTGCCGTGCCATAAACAAGCGCCAGTATAATTGGTGCTACGGGACCAGATAACGCGGCTATGCCCCAGCCCATTGTCCAGCCAATGGCCGTTGCACGCCGCCACCAGGTTGACTTTCCAAGTCGCCGGCGCAGAAACCAAGCCTGAGACCAGCCGAGAGCAAGCCCGAGGACAAGCCAGCCAACAAATATGGACCCAATCAGCATATACATGCCCAGGAAAGTAGCGGTCCATCCTTCGTCATTTGTCGGAAAGGTGTAAAGGCGGCTAATCGCAAGAAAAGCCGCGAGCCAAGATAGGACGACGATGACACCGGCTGTCAGTAACGCAAAGACCCAGCTAGCAGTTGTTTCGATAACCCATTCAGTAGCTCGAATTGTACTGCCGCGCAGGGCGAACGACTGCGCTATGCTCATAGTAATTCCTGCCATTGCCGTGGTGACGACAAACCTGAAAAGTTCTTGCAGCATTACGCTAGCCTTGGGATCGCTCTGGAAAATGAGAAATAGAGTGTTGCTCAAACCCCAGCCGATGACTGTGCCCACCACGGTTGTGATAACCCAACTCAGAATCCACCTGTAGTTTGCCTGTCGCTTTGATTGATCCATGGTGAATCCTCCAGCGGACCGTAGCATCGGAAAATCGAACAGGTTAAATAGACGTTATCCGAAATAGGGTATACTAACCCCATGCTGTGCTACGATGAGTTGCAAGATAATGAGCGGAAGTTTCTCGCATTGACGGGGCTCACCCCCAAAGAATTCGGGCTGCTACTCCCCAC
>JBAVQS010000077.1:0-12604 GCA_049694275.1 Anaerolineae bacterium
AAACAAGGCAGTGCCTGGTCGCGCCCACGGGGACCACTTGCGCGACACTCGGCGCACCCCCTAGCAAACCGCTGCGATGGAAATAGTGCAAACGATGGGAGAAGGCATGATCAAGCAGCAGACCCCAACGATGAGACAATTGCTGGCAACCGGCATTCAAGTGCTGACAACCTCAATTGCACGGGTGGTGCTCGTCGATGTCAGCGCGGCGCTGATTGCCTCAGCACGTGGGTTGCATCCTGATGAACGGGCGCTCCTGTCCGTGCTAGGACTTTTCTTCGCGGCTGCGCTGGGACTAGGCTTGAGTCTGCCGATGCCCGCGCACGGGCTGGCCCTGGCGGAGTCTAGTCTGATCGAGAGTGTGTTTGCCTGCCCGCTCTTTTATGCTTATTATTTCTCTCCTTACATTGACGGCCCCGATGACTGGTGGCTGCTGTTCGGGCGTTGCTTACCCTTTTTGCTGGCCGCCAACGCGTTGGCGGCCAGCACGGTCGTATGGATCAAGCATAAGCAGGCGACGCGGCTGGTTATTTTGATCTCTATCCTGAGCAGTTTAATTGCGCTCGGCTTCTTTGGCTTTATTGTCTTTCTGTGGTTCGCGCTGGCAAACTGAGACGCTACATCAGGCGAAAAAACACCGGGCGCAATCGTATGCGACGTTGTCCGGCAGCGGTTCTTTGCGCCTTTTTGCCAGATCGAGAGCTGCCTGGTAATCGTTTTCTGCTTTGACTACCCATTCGTTTGTATTGTCGGGCATACAAAACCTTTCCCCGCGAGGTAATCTCTCTCAAGAAATCGTCGCCCATCGCCAATCGTTCAGCGAGTTCTTCCGGCGTCCGAACCAGGATATCCATACCAAAGTGACGTTCCGCAAAGAGGTCGGAAACTGCGCCGGTTCTCTCTATCGGCCGCTGATCGCTCTCCATAATCACGAGCAGGTCAATGTCGCTATCGACCGTCGGCTTGCCATAGGCATAGGACCCGAAGAGGATGATCTTGTCCGGGTGCATGGCCTCGACAATCCGCGCAGTGATTGCGCGCAACAAACCTGGCGTGACCTTTTCGGTCAACAATATATCGCTTGTCTTTGGAGTTGGAGCGTTTTTCATAACCATCAAGCGAGAGTATAGCACGCAGAAAAATGGGGGTCAAGGAGAGAAGAGTCTAGAGTGCAAGCGCCCCCATTGACGGGAGCGCGGGTTGCCATTAGACTGACGGTCAAATTGGAATCCGTACCTATTTTGAATGTGGGAGCAGAACGATGAAATCCAGGACGATTGTATTGATCCACGGAATGTACATGACCCCCCTGTGCTGGGAACACTGGGTCCCCTATTTCCAGGCGAAGGGATATAACTGCGTGGCCCCCGGCTGGCCGGGTCGGGACAAACCGGTCGACAGCCTCCGCAAGGCTCACCCGGACCCCGAACTGGGCAAGCTGACACTCCGCGCCGTGCTCGAGCATCTTGCGGCAAAGATTCAGGCGCTCGACGGCAAGCCGATCTTGATTGGCCACTCGATGGGCGGGCTGATCGTGCAGCTTTTGCTGCAGCGCGACCTCGCCGCCGCCGGCGTCGCCATCGACTCGGCGCCCCCCTCCGGCGTATTCACCACCCGGTGGTCCTTCGTCAAGTCGAACTGGCCGCACATTAACCCATTGGCGCCGCAGGGTCAGCCCATCCAGATGTCGTTCGAGCGATTTCAATATACCTTTGTCAACACCCTGCCACTGGATGAACAGCGCGCCGCCTATGACCGGTATGTCGTGCCCGAATCCCGGCGCGTGCCGGGGGAATCGCTGGGGAGTGTGGCGCGTGTTGATTTTAGCAAGGCCCACGCGCCCTTATTGTTTGTTGCGGGGTCGGAGGACCACATCATTCCGGCGTCGCTCAACAAGAGTAACTATGGCAAATACCGACAATCAACCTCATCCACCGATTTCAAAGAGTTTGCCGGGCGCACGCATTTTATTATCGGGCAAAAGAACTGGGAGGAGGTCGCCGGCGCGATCGCGGCCTGGCTGGGAGACAAAGGGATGTAACACAAGCCCTTACTTCAAAGAGGGCGCTGGTCTATTCTGATTCCTTGAGCGTGAGTTGATACACTTCGCGCCGGTCCCGCCTGGAGGCGCGGGCGACGCGCTTGACCGCCTCGGGGCGCGGCACCCCTTTGCGCAAGAGTTTGCGCACCTCCGAGCGGACCCGCTCCTCATCCCACTCTTCCGGCGCGGCGGCGCGCCCCCGTCGCGTCGCGGCCCCCTCGACAATCAGTGTAAACTCGCCGCGTGGCTCGTTCTCGTCGAAATGCTTTCGCACTTCGGAGATCGGGCCGCGGCGAAATTCTTCAAAGACCTTGGTGAGCTCGCGCGCAACGCAGATTTCGCGGCCATCCAGAATCGCCTCCATGTCCGCCAGCGTCTCGCGTATCCGGTGCGGGGCCTCGAAGGCGATGAGGGTGGTCGGCTCCTGCGCCACCTCGCGCAGCAACCGGCGGCGTTTTTGTGGCTCGCGCGGCAGAAAACCGAGATAGTAAAAGCGCTCCGCCGAAAGGCCGGAGCCGACCAGTGCGGCGAGAATGGCGCTGGGGCCAGGGACAGGGACGACCGGGATATCACGCGCCAGCGCCGCTCGAACCAACTCGTAGCCCGGATCGGAGAGCCCCGGCATGCCCGCTTCCGAGATCACCGCCACGTCGCCGCCCAGGAGCGCCTTGAGAATACGGTCGAGCTTGGTCAGCTTGTTGTGCTCGTAATACGAAGTCACCGACGTGTGAATCTCGAAATGCGCGAGCAGTTGTTTGGCCGTTCGCGTATCCTCCGCCGCGATAAGCGAAACCTCGCGCAAAACCTGGAGCGCACGCGGGGTAATGTCCTCGAGATTGCCGATGGGCGTGCCGACGAGATAGAGAGTTGACAAATCTACCTCTACAGATCGTAGATTTGTGTATATTTTTTCTTGAGATACGCGATATAGGACCGGGTCTGGAGCTTGTCGCCGGTAATGCGGACGGCGAGCTCGTCGAGCGTGAACTTGCGCCCGTGCTGGTGGACCTTTTCGCGGAGCCAGCTCAGGAGCGGCTGGAAATCGCCGTGCTCGAAACGGGTGTAGAGGTCGGGCATCTCCTTGAGCGCCTGGTCGAATAACTGGGCCGCGAAAAAGTTGCCGAGCGAATAGGTCGGGAAATAGCCGATCATCCCGCCGGACCAGTGAATGTCCTGGAGCGCGCCCTGGGCGACATCGGGCGGAGTCACGCCGAGAAAATCCTGCATCGCGGCGTTCCACGCCTCCGGCACATCCTGCACCTTGAGCTTGCCTTCGACCAGCGCGTTCTCCAACTGAAAGCGGAGCATGATGTGCAGGTTATAGGTAACTTCGTCCGCTTCGACGCGAATGAAGGAGGGCTCGACGCGGTTGACGGCGCGATAAAAGGTTTCGAGGCTGACCGCGCCCAGGGCGTCAGGGAACAGGTCGCGTGCCTGCGCGAAAAAGAACTGCCAGAAGGGGCGGCTGCGCCCGACCAGGTTTTCCCACATGCGCGATTGGGATTCGTGGACGCCGAGCGAGGCGCCGCCGGCCATCAGGGTGCGCTCGAACTTGTCCGGCGAGCCCTGCTCGTACAGCGCGTGCCCTCCCTCGTGCAGTGAGCCGAAAAAGGCCGGCGAGAAAAACTGGGGGTAGACCCGCGTGGTGACGCGGACATCGTGGTTGCTGAATTCGGTCGTAAAGGGGTGTGCGCTCTTGTCCTGGCGGCCTCGTTCGAAATCAAAGCCGATACTCCGGAGGGCCGCGACCGTGAGGTCCCACTGCTTGTTCTCGTCAAACGGTTGGCGCAGGACGGCGTCGCTGACGCGGTCGGCATGTCTGGCAATCGCCTTGACGAGCGGCACCAGCTCCTTGCGCACGTCGGCAAAGATCGCCTCCACCTCGGCCGTCTTCATCCCCGGTTCGAAACCGTCGAGGAGCGCGTCATAGATCCGGTCCTTGTAACCGAGATACTCGGCCTCGCGCACCTTGAGCGCCAGTATTTTTTGCAGATGCGGCTCGAACAGGGACCAGTTGGACGCGGCCCGGGCCTGCATCCAGACCGGCTGGGCCAGCCCGCGGGCCTGCGCCAGTTCGGACACGAAGGCGCCCGGCAGTTTCCGGTCCTGATCATAGTCGCGCCTGAGCACACGAATCATGCTCACCGTATCATCTTCATAGGGGAGGCCTTGCGTTTCGGCGGCCAGGTCCTCCAGCAATCGCCCCATCTCATCCGAAGTGAATTTTTCGTGGGTGAGCCGGGAAAGCGTCGCCATCTGCCGGGAGCGCCCTTCGGCCGCGCCGGAGGGCATATAGGTCTGCATATCCCAGCTGAAAATGGCGGCGGCCTTGCTCAGGTCCGAGATTTCGCCAAGCCGTTCGTACAGTTGATTCAGTTTGTCAGACATCAAGCTTCCTCGCTGTGTGTTGGAGTATGCGCATCCTTGCGCCCCGTGTGCCAGCTCGTCGAATAAGGATGCTCACCAAAGAGCGGTTTCCCTTCGGCAAAACGCGACAGGCGGAAGGGAGAAATGTCCATGGTCGTCGGGTGACCGTCGCAGATCCATTCGCTCAACAAGAGCCCCACCGCCGGTCCCATCTTGAACCCCGTGCCACTGTGCCCGGCGTTCAGGAACAGGCCCTCATAGGGCAGTTTGTCCACGATCATTTTCTCGTCAGGGGTCATGTCATAAAACCCGGCCCACCCGCCCTGGGACAGACCCTGCTCCATCCGGGGGATGCGTTTCGAGATGCGCTCGGCGGCGTACTGGATATTGTCCTCGTCCGCCCCCTCATTGTAATGATCCGGATCGACGTTCTTGACCCCGATCCCCGCGCCGACGATGGTCAGCTCCCGTCCCTCCGGCTTGAAATACATCTCCATCGAGCCATCGACGACGCACCGCATCGGGCCGACCAGTTCCGGCGGCCGGTGGAAGGTCGCCAGTTGATGGCGCTCGCAGGCAATCGGCAAATCGATCCCGAGGGATTTGCAGAGGGGGACCGACCAGGGACCGGCGGCAATGACGACGACCGGCGCCGAGATCTCCTCCTGGTCGGTGAGCACGCCCGTCACCTTGGAGTCGCTCACCCGGATAGCCGTGGCGCGCCGGTCTTGCAGGATGCGCGCCCCATACCGTTTGGCCGCATCGGCCAGGCCGAGGGTTGTCGCCTGGGGGTCGGCAAAGCCCGAGTCGGGCTCGTATGCGGCGTACCGGATATCGCTGATATCCCAGTGGGGCTCCAGCTCGTGCAATTCGCCGGCGCTGATCAATTGGGTATGAATCCCGATCGCTTGATGCATCTTGACGTTGGCCTTGAGCATCTCGGTCTCTTCCGGGATGACGGTGCGGATAAACCCGCTCTTGACGAATCCGCAATCGCCGCCGACCCGCTCCGCCCAATCGATAAAATATTTCCAGCTCTCGTACACCATGCGCGATTCGGGATAATTGTCGTAATGCTGGCGTACGAGCGCCGTAGACTTGCCGGTCCCCCCGGCGGCGAGGAATCGTTTCTCCAGCAACACGACATCCTTGACGCCGCGTTTCGCCAGATGATAGGCGAGGCTCGTCCCCATCACCCCACCGCCAATGATCACCACCTCTGCTGTTTGCACAAGAGACTCCTATGGTCGAAATGTTTTGAATTTCGCACTCGTTCGGTCTTACAGCGGTATCTTTCAGCGTTTGGGCCGTGCGGGGCCTGATCTTTTTGCGGTCGGGGTGGACCTACTCCGGCCCGGCTTGGGCGGGCTATCCGGATCACGGACCGGCGCCGCGGTGGCGGCAGTGGAAATCCAGTTGCCCTCACGCTCGCCGAGCATCAGCACCTCGTCATAGTACTTTTTATAGCCCAGGGCGTCGAGCTCGCCGATAAACGCTTCGAGGGTCGTCTTGTCGTCGGCCTCCCACACTTCGAGAAACGAGCCCGGGGTCGAGAGCTTGTAACCGACCACCGCCGTGACGCCCACCGTGCGCGCCGTGCGCCCGACCCGCGCCACAAACGCGCCCTGTTCCTCTTCCGACAATTCGTTCCAGGCCGGCTTGAACCGGCCGATCACAATCAGTGCTGTGGGCATAAAACATCTATCCCGGCATTTTCGGCGCGGCGATCGGCGCCTTGTGCTGTCCAATAAAAACGGCGAGCATGCCGCCGCGCTGCGCCACGTTGACCACCTGCTTTTGGGAGGCGCGGCCCAGCACCGCCAGCCCGTACTTGGTCGGGGCAAGCCCGATGACGACATAGAACGGCGCGACCGTCACCTCGCCGGCCTCGTCGACCACCGGGAATTCGTAGATGGCGATGTGAGCCAGCCGCTGCGTGACCCAGTCGCCCGGTTCGGCGACGGCGCGCTGGATCGCCTGGTCCCACTCGGCCTGGGTCACCGACGGCCCGATCAGGATGTTATCGCCGCCATACGAACGGTTGGGCTTGATGACGAGAACCTCGCGATTGTCATGGATGAATTCGAGCAGGTCCACCAGTTCGCCCGTCGGGTCCGCCGTCCGGCATTCGCGAATCATGCGGGTCCAGAGGACGTGACGGCGAAAGACGTTCCGTTCGTCCATCGTAAAGTACTGCGAGAACTGGGGGTCGGTCAGCACTTCAAAGCAGGATTTGTGATCAAAATCGCCGGCCATCGACGAAACCATCTGGTTCTGGCGCAGGAGATGCTTCATCGGGCGCACGTTCAGCCCCTGCGTTTCCATCTCGGCCAGCTCGCGCACCTCGTAATCGCGATAGGCCACGTCGATGCGGTGGTTCTCGTAATAGACCTCGCCGCTCCGGACATAGAGCTCCTCCGGGTCGACGTGATAGACCTCTTCGCCGCGCGCCCGGTAATAGTTCATGAGCGTCTCTTGCTCGTTCGGCCCGTCGGTGGAATACTTGGCGTCGACAAAGCAGACGGTGGACCCGGTCCGCCCGATCGCCTCGGCATGGTCGTGCAGCTCGCGCATAAAGGTATCGCGCACATCGCTCGCCGGCTTGAGCTCAAGATAGGGGGCGACCTCCAGCATGGCGGGCACCACCGTATCCATCAAGATCTCTTCGGTCGTCGGGATGAGATGCACGCCCCCCGCGCCGACCAGGTTGGGCTCGATAAAGGCGAGGCTGTTCTTGGAAAAGGCGCCCGTCAAATCCGCCACGGCATCCAGCCGGCCAAAGACCGTATGAAACTGATTATGACTGGCCCCCCAGGTATCCCACAGCCAGCGCGCTTCGCCTTCCAGCAAAGGCACCACTTCACGGATCTTGAAATCTTTGAGATAGAGCTCGGGCATGCGCTTGAGCGCGCCCAGGAGCGTGAGCGAGACATAGTGGAAATAATTCAACTGTTCCGCAAACACGCCGACGGGGCGCAGCATGATGTTGATGACCTCAAGCTGCCCATCGCGCATATAGACCATCTCGCGCCGGGCGGCCTCGGCGTGGACCGCCTGGGCCACCTGGCGCACCCGCTCCGGGGAGAGGGACGCGAAAATCCGGCGAATGTCGCTGTCCAGCGAGACGCCGCGCAGGCCATAGAGATCAGCCGTGGTGATAGGGGCAACCATGAATCTATCCTCTTTACGAATCGGACTGGGTTTTCCTGATCGATTTAGAGTTTATCCTCATTTGAAATCAGCGTCAAGACGCACCCGGCAGGGCCGGTGGGATCGGGGCCCGGCGTTTTATTTCCTGTTTTGCCCGGGACATGGTATAATGGGAGCGGACTCGATATGCAGCCGATTTTGTGCTTGTTCAAGCCGAACCACAAACGCGGGATTCGCGGTTTCTGCGAACCGCCCAGTCGACGCGCTGGCACGCCGGATTTCCGAAGGGAATGGCGAGTCAGCGTGTCTTTTTTGTTTCCCTTCTAAAATTTTGCAGGTGAATCAGTTTTCAACCGGTTTGCACGGCTCCCTGGCAGGAGCTTATACGCCGAATGGATTCGGCGGACCGGAATTCGGAGGGATAAAAATGTCTGGACATTCCAAGTGGTCACAGATCAAACGGAAAAAGGGCGTGAACGATACCCGGCGCGGGCAGTTGTTTACGCGCCTGGGACGCGATGTCACCCTAGCGGTGCGTGAAGGCGGGAGCGGCGACCCCGAATCTAATTTCCAGCTCCGGCTGGCGATTGAAAAGGCGCGCGGGGCGAACATGCCGCGTGAAAACATCGACCGTGCGATCAGGCGGGGCATGGGCGACGCCGGGGAAGGCGTACAGCTTGAAGATATTACCTATGAGGGCTATGCGCCGGGCGGCGCGGCCATCCTGGTGCAGACCGTGACGGATAACCGCAATCGCGCGGCGTCCGAGGTGCGGCGCATCTTTACCCACGGCGGCGGGAATATGGCGACGAGCGGTTCGGTCGCCTGGATGTTTGATAAAAAGGGCATTTTGACCATCGAGACCGAGGGGCGGAACGCCGAAGAGATTGAATTGGAGCTCATCGATTTGGGAGTTGAGGACCTGCTGCAATCAGGCAAGACCATTGAAGCGTACGTCGAGCCGAAAGAGCTCCGCCGCGTGCGCGAGGAGCTGCATAAACGCAACATCCCGGTTGAGAACGCCGAAATCTCCATGCTGCCCAAAACGCCGGCGGCGGTGGCCACCGAAGACGCGATCAAGGCGATGAGGCTGATCGAGCAGCTCGAAGAGCTGGACGACGTGCAAAAGGTAACCTCGAACCTCGACATCAACGACGAGTTGATCGCCAAATTCGAGAACATCAAGGAGCACGCCTAGCAAGTCGCAAGCGACAAGTTGCAAGCCCCAGGCCATTGCAGTGATCGTGGCCTGTCGCCTGTGACCTGTGGCCTGCGACCTGTGACCTGATGCTGGTCCTCGGCATTGACCCCGGCACGGCATTGTGCGGGTATGGCCTCGTGCGCGCAGAAGGGGATGACATGTCCCTGGTCGCGTACGGGGCCGTTTCTACGTCGGCCAGGCTGCCGCTGGCCGAGCGCCTGCTCCAGATTCACCGGGAACTGGGCGCGCTCATTGCAACCCACCATCCCAAGGCCGCGGCCGTCGAAAAGCTCTTTTTCAGCAAAAACACGCGAACGGCCATGACCGTCGGCCATGCGCGCGGCGTGGTCCTGCTCTCGGCGGCCGAGGCGGGACTGGCCGTTTACGAATATACGCCGAATGAGGTCAAGCAGGCGGTGGTCGGCTATGGCGGCGCCGACAAGAACCAGATGCAGCAGATGGTCCGCATGCTGCTCCACCTCGATTTCATCCCGGAACCGGACGACGCCGCCGATGCAGTCGCCATCGCCATCTGCCACATCCAGTCCTCGCACCTCCGCGAGATGATTGAAGCTCAAGAATAACAGGAGCGCACAATGCAACTCTCTGACAGAGCCCTCGCACTTGCCTCGCTCGGCCTGCTGGTGCTCTGTATCCTTCTCGGCTTTGTGTTCTTGCGCCCCCAGTTCGATACCCTCGTCGCGGGCGCACGCGCGACTCGCACCCTCGGACCACTCTTACCTACGCCGACGCCGCGCGTCGAGGCTACCCAGACCGCCGCCAGCATGGCGCGCGCCGCGCAGGTGACGATGACGGCTCAGGCCAACGGCCAATCGGTGATAGCCGATTCGATCAACCCCAACGCTCTTTCCAATCTCTGGCCGGTTGGCAATTTTACGGCCCCCTCCGGGAAAGGAACTCGAAGCTTTGTCGATGGACGCTATCGATACAGGGTCGAGGCGATTCGGCCCGGCCTCGTATATCAAGTGCCGGTTATCCCATTTCAAACGGATTTCACCGCCTGGATGCGCGGACGCCGGATCAGCGGGGATGCCAGCGCGCTGTACGGCATCACCTTTCGCCACATGAGTGTAAGCAACAATTA
Organism: Anaerolineae bacterium; assembly: GCA_049694275.1. Taxonomy (GTDB): domain Bacteria; phylum Chloroflexota; class Anaerolineae; order UBA4142; family SHND01; genus JBAVQS01. Next base: position 9,865 of record JBAVQS010000077.1, read on the forward strand.
CACGCTCCTGATCGGAAATGAAAATTTCTTCGAGGTGCTCTTGTGTTACCAGGACCATCAAACGACCTTGATCGGTTGGAGCGAAACCGCCGCAATCCACCCCGACGACTGGAACAAGATTGCCATTAGCGTCCGGGACACTCACTTTACCATTTTCATCAACGATCAATATGTCGGCGAGTTCGACGACGGCCACGTCGATTCCGGCCTGGTGGGGCTGGCGTTCGACCTGCCGGTCGCCGGGACACAGGCCACCTATGAATTCGACCAGTTCGAGTTACGAAAACCGTAAAGGGGGCGCCGGGAGATGGAGACCCAATCGAACAAACGGACGCTTCTCATCGCCGGTAGTATTGTTGCGGTCGTCCTCTGCCTTTGTCTCGGCATTCTCACTTTGATTGGAGTCCAGATAGAGAGCCTGGCCAATACCTCCGCCACCGGACGGCCCGACAGACGGCGCAGGCAAGCGCCACCGACCAGGCCGCGGTGACCCTGTTGTCGAGCGACGCCGCCTGGCCGGTCATCGTCTCAGACTCGTTTGACCGTGCGCTCAATTTCAACGACTGGCCGGTGGGTAAGCGGGCAGACAGCGGGATTGATTCCCATATTACCGATGGAAAATATCGCTGGACCTTTACATCGGCGAAGGACCGATCCTGGTGGGCGATCCCTAAAGAAAGCGCGACGAGCGATTTTACCGTGACGACCGAGGCGGGACTGGTCTCCCCTCCCGGCAACATTGAATATGGCCTTGTCTTTCGCCAGCAGGACGTCAACTCGTATTACCGCTTTGTCGTCGATGGCAATCGCTATTATACCGTTCAAATGCTCTATCAAAGCCAGTGGCATACTCTCGTCAATTGGCAACCGTCGACGGCGCTGCACGCGGGGATCAACAAATTGGCGGTGAGCGGGCGCGGTTCGCACTTTGTCTTTATGATCAACGACCATTACGTAGACAATATGGACGACAATCAGCTCAAGATGGGGCGTGTGGGGTTAGCCTTCGACTATGGTCCAACCAGCGTGGTGGCCGTCGAATTCAGCCGTTTCGAGTTGCGCGGGGTCGCCGCCGCGCCGGCCGTGGTTACCCCAACTCCCATTCCGACCGACAGTATCCCGCCTCCACAGGCGACCGCGACAGCGCAGGCCCGCTGGCCCATCCTCCTGAGCGATTCCTTCGGGGTCGAGATGCGGAGCAAGACCCTGTGGCCGAGCGGGGCGATTGCACCGAGCGCGTTTCAGGGGGAACGTACTTTTCCCAGCGGGCAATATCGCTGGACCGTGCAGGCGCAACAAGGCGGAACGCTGGCCGGGGTTGCCAATATGCCCGTCGTCGGGGATTTCTTTATGAGCGCCGCGGCGCACCGGTTGGAAGGGACCGACGCCGCCGAATACGGCCTTGCGTTTCATTACGTCGACGAGGATAATTTCTATCGCTTTGTGCTCAAGGGCCGGCAGTTCGCCGTCATTGCGCGAGTCAACGGACAGGAGACGGCGCTCATTCCCTTCCGCGACGCGCCGGCGATCCAGCCGAACGACGTCAATCGCCTGACCCTCAACGCGCTACAGAATCATTTCACATTTTATATCGGCGATGAAAAGGTGGGCGAAATAGCGGACACCCTGATTCCGGGCGGCCGGGCCGGTTTTGCCGTCACGCTGCCCGCGAATGCCGGTGGGACCTTTGAGTTTGGCAGTTGTGACCTACGCGCGCCCAGGCCGTAACGCCGATTTGAAAAGGCGGGCAAGCACGCTATAATGCATCCATTGTGGAATACTGGCCGGAACGGAGATTCTTGAATTATGATCTCACATCTACATGGCAAGTTGTTCAAGCGCGGTGAGGATTTCGTCATCCTCGACGTGCACGGCGTAGGGTTTCGCGTGCGGGTGCCGGCGCCCACGCTTGAAGCGTTGGGGCTGGAGGGCTCGGAGGCGGAGTTGTATACCCACCTCCAGGTGCGCGAGGATGACCTCTCACTCTTTGGCTTTGCGACGGAGGATGAGCTGCGCCTTTTTCAGACGGTGCTCACCGTTTCGGGGATCGGCCCCAAGGCCGCGCTCAATATCCTCTCATCGGCCGCGCCCGATACGGTTCGCGCGGCGATTGCGCAGGGGGACCTGGACGCGCTGACCGGCATCCCCGGCATCGGGAAAAAGACGGCGCAGCGGCTCGTTCTGGAGCTCAAGGGCAAGATCGATCTGAGCGGCCGGGAGAGCAGTGAGCTTTCGGCGCTCGATCAAGAGGTCGTCGCGGTGCTGGTGAATCTCGGATACAGCGCGGCAGAGGCGCAGCGCGCGGCCAGGGCCGTACCGGCATCGGAAACGCTCGTAGAGGACCGGGTCAGAGCCGCGCTGCGGTATCTGGGCGGCGGATAGATTGACCGGTCATCCATGACGAATAAAAAACAGCGGGGGTAATTTGTCCCCCGCTGTTCCGTTTCGTGTTAGCGCGTTCCCCGCTGAAAGACCGCCTGCCAGGGCGCGTAGCGGCTAAAGAATTTGTCGCGAATCGCAAGCTGGCCGTCGACGTAAATCTCGCGATAGATGGTCACATCCTCGCCATCCACTGCAAAATCCACCTGCTTGATCACCCCTTTCGGGAGTGTCGGATCGTCATTATAGATCGCCGGACCGTGCGGCTTGACGTTCGTCTCTTCCGGTCCGACCATCTTGACCTCGCGGTTCGGCTTGGTCCCGTAGAGATTGAAGGTGAGCGTCGTGTTCTTTTCGTCGA
>JBAVQS010000078.1:0-32263 GCA_049694275.1 Anaerolineae bacterium
CGTTACGACACTCCGTCAGCAGCGGCGCGACGTGTTGGATTATCTGACGGCAGCCTGTGCGGCGGCCATCAGCGGTGCTGAACCACCGTCGTTGTTGCCCGGGCCATCACTTGACTGAACGGTTACAAAAACACAAAGCCCTTATAACTATTCAAATACCAGTAACTCTTTTTCTTGAAGAACCCCGCCGGACTCTCATAGAAAATTACCAATGGTTTTTCTTGCTCGGATAGTATGTTCAAGAATTGATCAATGCCGACCCAGACGGTAATACCATAAGTCCTGAATGCTTGTTGAACTGCGCCTGCGGCTGCGATAGCGGCGCTAACGCCGGCTACACTCGCTACTGCTGCCATGTTGGTATTTCTCCTCTCCGAGAGCGAGAATGGGGCGTTCATCTGAACACCCCATAATACTATCCTATTTCTTTTTCTTGGGCAATGGTTTAAAGCCTGCCACTGGCAGTTCCAGCTCCATCTGCTTTTCGGCGGCCGGTTCTTTCTTGGGCTCTGGCTTTTTCGGCGAGGCCTTGGGCTCAGGAATAAGCGGCTCTTTAGCTTTGGGCTTGGCTTCCTCCTGGGCGCGGGCCTGCCGCTCTGGCTCATCGGCGACCTCGCCCTTTTTACCTTCGGCCTGGGCCTGGGCTTTCGGCTTGATCTCTTCCGCGCCCCCCTCTTTAGCTTTGGGCTTTTTGGCGTCTGCCTCGGCGCGTGCCTTGACCGGCTTTTCCTGATCCGATTCTTTCGCTTTTGCCTTTTTATCCTCAGCTTGGGCGCGGGGTTTTACTTCGTTTTTCTCTTCGTCCGCCCTTTTGGCCTTGCCCGTTTTGCTCTCGGGTGCCTTCACGTGAGACTGGGTCTCTTCTTTCTCCTGTTCCTCAGCCGCCCCTCTCTTGCCCTTTTTGCCCTGGCCCGCATCGCCGTCCTTTTCCGCCTGAGGCGCGTGACCGTTGCCCGTGACGGCCGGGAGCGCTTTGACGGTCGCTTCTTTGACCGCTTCGCCCCCTTCCGACTCGGGCGCTTGCTCCTCCGCCTGGCGGTCAAGACGGCCGACCAGCGAGACCAGCGTTTCGACGACATCATCGCCTTTGAGCTCGACAAGGGGTTTGGCGCGGGCGCTGCGGCTCCCTTTGACAATGTTGTCGGCGCGAATCCGAACGACGCCGCCGTTGCGGGTAATAAACATGACATCATCCTCGACGTCGACAACCCGCGCCGCGATGACCGGCCCGCTCTTGCTATCCGGCGTGATAGCGCCGACGCCGGATGTATAGCGACCCTTGACCGGAAATTCTTTGAGCGCGATTCGCTTGACCAACCCCTGGGCGGTGGCGAGCGCGAGCCATTCGTTCTCTACTACATAGTCGAGACCGGCGACGCGATCCTCTCCGGCTAGTTTGATCGCCCACACGCCCGCGGCGGCGCGCCCCTGGACCGGGACCTCTTCCTCTTCAAACCGGAGCGCCTGTCCCTGTGCAGTGACCAGGAGCAGGTTGCCGCCCCCTTGCGTCACATGCGCCCAGCCCAATTCGTCCCCTTCGCCAAGATTGATAGCACGTGTGCCGCCGGACTGGATGCCGTTGAACTCTTCAATGGCGGTGCGCTTGATCTTGCCGAAGGCCGTCGCCAGAGTCAGAAATTTTGCATTGTTGATCGGCAGAGCCGCGATGATGCGCTCGTTCCCTTCAAGCTGGTTCTTGAGCGACAGGCCGGTGGGGTTGCGATCCACATCCGGCACCTGGGACATGCGCAGCGGGATCGCGCGCCCGCGATTCGTCAACAGGACGAGATTATCGTGCGTGCTCGCCGCAAAGAGATGGATCACGGGGTCGTCCTCGCGCGAGGCGACGCCCTTTTCGGCGTCCTTACGTGTGCGGCGGAATTGGTTTAGCCCGGAGCGGCGAATATAGTTTTCGCGTGTGACCACAACCAGATTCTCGGCCTCGTCGGCGTGCGCCTCTTCCTTGAACTCGGTCTCGGCGCTGGCCGCAATAAAGGTGCGGCGGGCATCGCCAAACCGCTCCTTGAGGTCGCCAATCTCTTCCTGGATGGCGACGAGAATCTTTTTGGGCGAGTGCAAAAGGTCTTCGAGGTAGCGGATGCGCTTGTGGACCTCGGCCAGCTCGTCCTCGATCTTTTTGCGCTCGAGCGCGGCGAGGCGGCGCAGTTGCATGTCGAGGATGGCCGTCGCCTGGATCTCGGTGAGCTTGAACCGCTTCATCAGGCGCTCGCGGGCGGTCTCGACGTCGGGCGACTGGCGAATGGTGCGGATGACCTCGTCGAGATAATCGAGGGCAATTTTCAACCCTTCGAGGATGTGGGCGCGCATCTTGGCGCGTTCCAGCTCGTACTGGCTGCGGCGCGTCAGGACCACCTGGCGGTGCTGGACATAGAGCTGGAGCACGCGCTTGAGTGACAGGACGCGCGGTTCGCCATCGACGAGGGCGAGCATGTTGAGACTAAACCCGGTCTGGAGTTGGGTGTGCTTGAGCAGTTGGTTGATGACCGGGGTCGGCTCGACGCCGCGTTTGAGCTCGATAATGATGCTCATGCCCTGCCGGTCGGATTCATCGCGCAGGTCGCCGATCTCTTCAATCTTGCGGTCGCGGACCAGCTCGGCGATGCGCTCGATGAGGGCGGACTTGTTGACCTGGTAGGGGAGCTCCGTAACGATAATGCGCGAGCGCCCCCCCGCCGCCTGCTCGGTGTGAATCTTGGCGCGGACCATGATGCGGCCCTTGCCGGTGGCATACGCCTCTTTGATCCCGTCCATGCCAAGGATGATGCCGCCGGTCGGGAAATCCGGCCCTTTGACAAATTGCATCAGGTCGTCGGGCTCGATGTCATCCACCTTGTTCCAGTGCTCGATCAAATAGTTGGTCGCGTCCACGATCTCACGCAGATTGTGAGGGGGAACCAGGGTGGCCATACCGACAGCGATGCCGGCGGCGCCGTTGAGCAAGAGATTCGGAACCTTGGCCGGTAAGACGGTTGGCTCCTTCATCGTCTCGTCAAAATTAGGGCGGAAATCGACCGTGTCTTTTTCAATGTCGAGCAGCATCTCTTCGGCCAGCTCGGTGAGGCGCGCCTCCGTATAGCGCATTGCCGCCGGCGGATCGTTATCGACAGAACCGAAATTCCCTTGCCCATCAATCAGCGGATACCGCATGGTAAAATCCTGCGCCATGCGGACGAGGGCGTCATAGACCGCCTGGTCGCCGTGGGGATGATAACGACCGAGGACATCGCCGACGATACGGGCGCTCTTTTTATACGCCGTGTTATGTCGCAGTCCCATCTCCCACATTCCAAAGAGGATGCGGCGCTGGACCGGTTTCAAACCATCCCGGACATCGGGGAGGGCGCGAGCGGTGATGACGCTCATCGCATAATCCAGATAGGCGCCCTGCATCTCCTCGCGGATGTCCGATTGTTTAATGGTGCCGATTTCCAAGTCTTGTCCTCCTACCTTGCACGTTTGCCGAACAGGTTCTTGATTCGCCCACTCTTCTTGTTAGAGCGGCAACAGAACATATTTTCGGCGCAAAAGTATAGCACGTTCAGGGAGCGTGTCAAACAGCGGGCGCAAAAGGGCCTGGCAACACCCTGTTATTGGATAGGCGCCCTTTCGTTTCCCCAAAAAGGAAGTTGGATGAGAAAACGAACCCCGAGCGTTTCAGACAAATTCTCCGCGCGTATCACTCCCCCATGCTGGTCGATAATCGATTGGCAGACGGCAAGGCCCATCCCGGTGCCCTGTTCTTTGGTGGTAAAAAAGGGCTCGAAAATATGGGCCAGGGCCTCGGGGGAGATAATCGGTCCGTTGTTCTCAAACTCGATCATCGCCACATTCTTGTCCTGCCAGACCTTGATGTTCAGGCGGCCGTCCGGCCCGGTCGCCTCCGCGCTGTTGAGAATCATGTTGATAAATACCTGGATCAACTGATCGGGCGACGCCAGAACCGGCGGGATCTCCTGGCAATCGATCGTGACCTCGATGCGATTATGCGCAAGCTGTTTACGCGCGAGCGTCAGTGTTTGTTGCAGGACATCGTACACGCGCACGAGGCGGCGCGGCGCTTTGGACGGACGGGCAAAATCGAGAATGCGCCGCGCCACCTCGCTCAGTCGCTCGATCTCCTGGCGAATGATCTTGAGATTTTCTTCGCGCTCTTGTTGTTGGAGCTCGAAATCGATCACGAGGTCCAGTGTGCCCTGAATAGCCTGCAAGGGGTTGTTAATCTCGTGAGCCATCGCGGCGGCCATGCGTCCCAGCGCCGCCAAGCGCTCGGCGCGAATGGTCTGTTCTTCGGCCTGTTTGAGCTTGGTAATGTCGCGCGAGACCCCCATGACGCCGATCACCTCGCCGGCCGTATTCTTAAGCAGAGAAGCCGAAAGGAGCGAGGGAAAGACCTGCCCATTCTTGCGCCGGTTGTACACCTCGCGCACGCACTGTCCGGTCTCGAGGGTCATGGTGTGGACCTGGTCGCCGATTCCAGTGTCGGCATAGAGAAAATGCGGTTCCTGGCCAATTGCCTCTTCCGCCGTATAGCCAAAGATCGCCTGCGCGGCCCGGTTGAATTCGACAATGCGCTGGTTCTGGTCGACGGCGATAATCATATCGAGCGAGCTGTCAATCAGGCTGCGGGCATACGCCTGGGATTCGCGCAGCTCTTCCTCGGTCTGTTTCAAGCGGGTAATATCGCGAAAGACAAGGACGACGCCGGTGATCTGGTCGCTCAGATCCCGGACCGGAGCGATGCTGCTGCTGATATAGATCTGCCGGCCGTCTCGCGCGACGACAACCGTATCCGGCAGCAAGCCATGTCCCTGGCCGGTCCGCACCACCTCCTGGATTGTCGCCATGAGTGGCTGTTCGGCCCGGGGATGGATGAGATTAAGGACCCTGGGCAAGGGCTGGCCGATTGCCTCTTGTTGCAACCACCCGGTCAGCCGTTCGGCCGCCGCATTGAATAGGAGAATATGCCCTTCGTGGTCGGCAGCAACCATGCCATCGCCGATGCTCTCTAACGTCAGCGCCAACTGTTCCTTTTCGCGGGCCAGCATCTGTTCGGCCAGTTTACGAGCGGTCACGTCCTCTTTGACCACGGCAAAGTGCGTCACCGCTCCGCCGCCGGCGCGCACCGGCGTAATGGTCTGCTCTTCAAAATACTCTGTGCCATCCTTGCGCCGGTTAATCAACTCACCCCGCCAGACCTCGCCGGCCTGGATCACTTGCCGCATCTGGTGATAGAACGCGGGCGACTGCTTGCCCGATTTCAGAATACGGGGGTTCTGGCCGATTGTTTCTTGCAGGGTATAACCGGTCAGCCGGGTAAAAGCCGGATTGACCCAAATGAATCGCTCTTGCGCATCGACAATTGAAATCGGGTTCGCCGCCGCTTCAAGCGCAGCGAGGTACATTCGCAGTTCGCTTTCGGCCTGCCGTTCGTGCGTGACGTCGCGTAGGATGTATCCCAGGCGATAACCCTGCTCTGCCCGGATTGGGAACGCAATGCCCTGGACGATACGCCGGGTTCCATCCCCACTCTGGATCTCGAATTCAGACGCCCGATCGACGATTGGCCCTGCGCCGGTTTCCAGCGCCTGCACAAAAGTTTCGCGCAAACGATCCAGCTCTACCCGGCGCGGGTGGGGAAGAACACGGTCGAGAAGATCCCAAATGAATTGGCCCAATGCTGCGTCGCGCGGTATCCCCAGAATCCGGCTCTGGGCCTGGTTCCACTCCAGAATCGTGCCATCCACTTCAATCAGCGACAGGCCCTCGGAAGACTGTTCCACAAAGCTGCGGAATTTGCTTTCGCTCGCGCGCAGGGCTTGTTCCGCCTGTTTGCGTTCAGTGATATCACGGGAGGTCACCACAACCGCTTGGACATTGGGGTTGCTCAACAGGTTTTGCGCCGCGGTTTCGATCCAGCGCCAGGTTCCATCTTTATGCTTGATGCGATACTCGGCGCGCTGGGGCGTTTCTGGATATTGCAGGACTTGCGCCCAATAGCGGCGTACAACATCCTGATCGTCAGGATGCACCGTATCAAACCCGCTATATCCCACGCGTTCCTCATCGCCATATCCATTGATTCGCCGATAGGAAGGACTCCGATAATGAATCCTTGCATTGGCGTCGCCGAACAGAATGCCGTCATGACTGTTCTCGACAATCGCGCGGAAACGCGCTTCACTGGCGCGCAGGGACTCGAGGGCTTGTTTACGCGCGGTGATGTCGTGCACGACGACCAGGTAAACCGGTTGGCCGTCGATCGAGAGGAGGCGGCCGTATATCTCGACCGGAAAGCGCTCGCCGTCCGCGCGGAGGTTCACGGTCTCGACGGGATGATGCATAAAGTCGTCGCCATTCACCGGATCGGGCAAAAGGACGCTCAGGTCGGGGGGGACCAGATCGGAGGACCGTTTGAGCAGTAAATGCTCGCGGGTGTCGCGGTACATCTCACACGCCCGGGCGTTGACGTCGAGTATCCGGCCGTCGAGCGTTTCCACCAGGATGGCATCGTGCACCGCGTCAAAGATGGAGCGGTAGCGCTCTTTTGATTCGCGCAAAGCTTCTTCCGCCCGCTTTTGCGCGGTGACGTCTTGATTGACGGCCACCAGGTGCGGTTGCCCCGCGATTTCGATCACTTCCGCCGAGGTCAACAGCAGAATCTCATCGCCCGATTTGTGTATGCCTTTGAACGCGGCGTTGCGAAAACGCCCGTGCTCGCGAAGCATCTGCCGCGCCTGCACGCGATCAGCCGGATTGGCATACAACCCCAGTTCGCCCACCGTGTGCTCAAGCGCTTCACCCCGGGTATAGCCAAAGACCTTTTCAAATCCCTCGTTGACCTCCACAATGCGCCCGTCGTCCAGGGTGCTGACGATGACAGAGTCGGGGCTGCATTGAAATACCTTTGCAAATTTTTCTTCGGAAACGCGGAGCGCCTGCTCGGTCAACTTGAGGTCGTTCACATCCTCGCCAACGCATCGGTATTCGAGCAACTCGCCGTTTGCGCCGTAAAAAGCGCAGTTCGTCCACCGGGTCCAGCGAACCTGGTCGCGCACCTGCACGCGGTTCTCTATTTTCACAATCGGGTTGGCCGGACTGACGCGAGCGAATTCGGCGGTGACCTGGGCGCGGTCTTGAGGCAAAACCCAGAGGTTGAAATCGTGGTTCAGTAAATCATCCGGTGCGCAGCCGAAATAGTCGCAATAGGCGCGGTTGACCGATAGAATGATTCCATCGTGGCTCAGGCGAGAGATCATGACGGGCAGTCCGTCAATCGTCGCAGCTCCCCATTCATTGGTCGCGGAATTTAAAGCCTGATGGGGGCCGGCCGCAGTAGGATTCCGGCGGGTAGTGTGTGCGCGCGGGCGTGAAGCAGCTTTCGTCATTTAATCCCCGATTTTAGCGTGGGCGTAGAGACCGGTCAACGGAAGTTTGGAAGTACAGGGTTCAACTGCCCGCGCGGGGCAGGGTGAACCAGAACAGGCTCCCCTTGCCCACTTGGCTCTCGACGCCGACCTGCCCGTGCAGTCGCTCGACAATCCGGCGAACAATGGATAATCCCAGGCCATGCCCGCCGATGGGGGACTCACCGACCCGCGTAAATTCGGTGAACAATCTGGCCTGGTTTTCAGGGGTTAGCCCATTGCCATTGTCGCGCACCCAAAAACGGATGTCCTCCGCCGCGTGATGGTCCGCGGGCGCAGGCTCCTCAAACCCCAATTCAATCTCCGGTGGGGTTCCCCCATACTTGATCGCGTTGCTCAGATAGTTCGCCCACACCTCGACAAGCCACGGCGCATAACTGGTCACGGCCGGCCAGCTTGCCGGGGTCTTGATTCGGGCATGAGACTGATCGATTGCGGCCGCCAGACGCTCCTGCGCCTGCTCGACGACGGATTGCATCTGAATCGGCTTGGTTTCCACCTGCTCCATCCGGCGCACACTGGCAAGCAGCAACAATTCACTAATAATATTGTTCATGTCCCAGGCGGCCAGGCTTGTTGCATGTAAATACTGCTGCACCTCTTCAAAGGGCATCGTCCCATAGCCCATTTCCATCACCAGCAAGTAGTTAATCGCCGTGGTCAAGGGATTCTTCAAGTCGTGCGCCACCGTATGCGCGAACGCATCCAGCTCGGCATTTCGCGCCTCAAGTTCTTGCGCATATTGCTGGAGCTTGGCTTCGGCCTGCGCGCGCGCGACAATCTCTGCCTTGCGTTCGACGATTTCGCGAGCCAATTCGTCGTTGACATCCTGCAATTGCTTCGTTTTTTCTTGCAGGCGTCTCGACGCGTTTTGCAACGCCAGGTGTGTCTTGACCCGTGCCAACACCTCATCCGGCTCTAGCGGTTTGGTGATGTAATCAACGCCGCCCGCGGTAAAGGCATTGACCTTGTCGTCGGTCGTATCCAGGGCGCTGATGAAAATGACCGGGATTTCACTCGTCTTGGGTTTTCCCTTGAGGGACTTGCAAACTTCGTAACCATCCATCCCCGGCATCCGGATATCGAGCAGAATCAGGTCAGGCGGATTCGCCAGCGCAGATTCGATGGCCCGCGAGCCATCTTCGGCCACCCGCACCCGGTATCCCTGCCGCCGCAGCAACTGTGTCAGCAGGCGCAAGTTGTTCGGCGTATCGTCGACGACGAGAATGCTGCCTGCAAGCGCGTCGGTTTCGCGTTCGTCTGTGATCATAGGGATGCCTGTTCCGCCAATGAAATGCTGTGCTTGCAGTTGAATCCGACAATCGGGCTCATATCTGCTCAATCAATTCCAGAATGCGCTTGTGCTCAAAACCAAAAATGAACTCGTCGAGCCTGCCCGCCAGGACCGGCGCTCGACCTCGGATTTGTTCGACAAGCATCGCCATCCGGTCGATATCTCCCTCGATGGTCGCCTGGTGCAGCTCTTTCAACCAATCGGCCGGCTGGTCAACCAGTGCGTCCACCAGGGCCGCGCGATCCCGGTCCCTGGCTTGCAAATCCGGCTCCTCGTTGCGCACCGCCGTCACTGTGTCCTGATACACAAAACGCACGCCGAGCTGCCGGGTCAATGTCTCGAATATCTCTGCTTCGCGGAATGGCTTGCTCACAAAGTCGTCGCAGCCTTCCGCCAGGATTTGCGCGCGCTCCTCGGCAAATGCGCTTGCCGTCAGCGCCACAATGATTGGCTGCCCTCCCTGGCGTGCAGCCTCCGCCCTGATCCGTCGGGTTGCTTCGTGCCCATCGAGCACCGGCATCCGCATATCCATCCAGATGAGGTGCGGCTGCCATGCCTTCCACACCTCGATTGCCTCTAGCCCGTCGACGGCTTGCCGCACCTCAAATCCGAGCGGTTGTAACAGATTGACCAGTAACTGGCGATTGGCCTGTATATCCTCAACCACCAATAACCGGTATTGGCCTCCATCGGGCATGGGTTGATCGGACGCGAGCGCAACCACCTGATGCGAGGCCGGGCGCGTATCTTTTATCTTGGACTCGGCGCTCGGTCCGACCGGGATGCTGAACCAAAACCGGCTCCCTTTGCCCACTTCGCTGCTCACCTGCAACTCGCCGCCCATCATCTGCACATACTGCCGGCTGATCGCCAGGCCCAACCCGGTCCCCTCCTGCGCTTTCGGCCCCCCGGCTGTTTGCACAAACGCTTCAAAAATGGCTTCCAGATTTTCGCCGGCGATTCCGATGCCCGTATCCTCTACCTCAAATTCCAGGGACAGCGCCCAGGGCGCAGAGGAAGCATTCAGGCAACGGATGCGCAGAGTGACCTGGCCCTGGGACGTGAACTTGACTGCATTCCCCAGCAGGTTGATCAAGACCTGACGTAGCTTGCCTTCGTCTGCCCGCACATAGCGTGGCGTCTCCGCCGACCGCTCCATTGTCAGGCGCAGCCCGCTGCCGGTCGCACGCAAGCGGAACATCTCCTCCAGCCCCTGCAGCAGGTGGTGCAGATCAAACTCAGTCGGGTTCAACTCAATTCGCCCGGCTTCGATCTTGCTCATTTCCAGGACGTCGTTAATAAGCGCCAGGAGGTGCTCCCCGCTGCGACTCACAATCCCCAGATTCTCCCGCTGTCCAGAGGTAAGGCTTCCATCCCGGGCGAGCAACTCGGTAAAGCCGAGGATGGCATTGAGCGGCGTGCGCAGTTCGTGGCTCATATTGGCGAGGAACGTGCTCTTGGCGCGGTTGGCCGCCTCGGCCGCGGCGCGGGACTCTTCGGCCACCCGCTGCGCCTCCTCGGCGACCTGTTGGGCGCGCGTGCGTTCCGCCAGCTCGTGCTCCGCCTCGGTATAAAGACGGGCGTTCTCGACCGCGATCTCGCGATAGCGCGTCTCACTCTCTTGCAGCGCAGCGGTATGGGAGACGATGAGCGTTTCACGCTCGGACAGGCGCTGCGCCATGTCGTTAAAGGTCTCGGCGACGGCGCCAATCTCGTCGTGTTTAAAGAGATCGGCGCGGGCCGAGAGGTCGCCGGCGCCGATGCGCCGCGCCCCCTCCCGCAGATTATCCAGCGGCGCGAAAACCTGCCGCTGCAGAATTCCGCGCATGAGTAAAATCATGATGACGCAAAACACAACCAGCCCGCCGCCGAGCACGAGCAGCGCGCTGCGACTCACCTCGAGCGATTCGTCCAGCGGGATTTGGGCGATGATCACCCAATCGGCGCCGCTGACCGGCGCGGCGGTTGACATGACGAGATCACCCGCGCCGCTGGAACTAATATCAGGCAGCAACGTGTTCGGCGACTGGAGCAGTTCGTCGATGCGGCGCTTGTCGCCAAAGGTGGCGTTGGCCGTAACCACCTGGCTCTGCGGATCGGCCAGGATGAGACCCTCGCGATTGACAATGATGGCGCTGCCGGTCCGTCCCAGTTGAATGTTATTGGTCACATCCCGTAGAACGGTCATGCGCAGGCGGCCGGCGACGACGCCGCCATCCGGCGACGGGATCGCGACGATCAGGTACGGCTCATCGGTCGCCGAAATCTGAACGGCGCCGTAATAGATTTGCCCCGCCGCCGCCTGGCGAAACCAGGTCGATTGGGAAATCGTAAAGAGGTGGGCCAGGACCGGATTATCCTGGTACCCGCTGGCGAAAACCTTGCCCTCCTTGTCCAGACGGATAATTTCCAGCCAGGCTTGATTTTCCGCCATAAAAGTTTGGACGAGGGTCGGATGCGCTCGCAAATAGTCGGCGTCGATCAGACTCACTACCCGGAGTGAATCCTGCATGCGCATCATAAAGCTGCTGATGATCCCGGCGCCGTTCTGGCACGTTTCGTACAGGCGGTCGCGCCACGCGCTCGTTTCCGCGCGTAAAGTAAAGGCGGTGATGGAAATGACCATGCTGATCAGGAACGCGCCGGTTCCAAACCCAATCCAGGCCATAATGACCTGGCGCAGGCTGAGGAGCCGGAGCCTCCTTATGGGCCAAAACGCACTCGTGCTGACCTTCACGCAGGTATCTCCTGGTGATTACTCACAGCTCCCTTTGTTGTTCCGACCGTAGGGAGCCGTATAGGTCCCCTTGGGGAGAATCTCGCTAGCCCAAGCCGTTTCTGACAGTTGTGAGTAATCACCACCTATCTCCTATTGGGCCGACATAAAACGGCCCCAGGCATCGGCGTAAAGTTTTTTACCGGCAGGGCTGAGGGGCAGGACAATCTCGGCTTTCGCCAGGTCTTGCTCCGGCGGGAAAATAACCGGGTCTTGCAGAATCTCGGGCAAGAGCAAGGGCCGCGCGGCGTCGTTGGGCGTGGCATAGTAATTGGCATTCACAATCTGCGCGGTAATCTCAGGGCGCAGTAGAAAATTCAGCAAGAGTTCGGCCGCTTCCTTGTGCGCGCTCCGGAGCGGGATGGCGAAATTATCGCCCCAGAGCAATGTGCCCTCTTTCGGGATTACATAGGCGATCGCCGGTGTGTCCTGGCGCGCGCGCAGAACAGTCCCGGCATAGCCTGACCCAATCACGGCCTTGCCGCTGGTCAGCGCCGGGGCCGCCTGTACCTCATCATCCGCAATCAGGTTTAACCGGGGCTTGAGCTCAATCAGCCGCGCGGTCGCCGCGTTCACCTGGATCGGGTCCTCGGAATTGATCGAATAGCCCAGGGATTTGAGCGCGATGCCAATCGCGTAACGCGGCTCGCTGGAAATGATCACCTTGCCCGCATACTGCTCGTCCCACAAATCCTTCCAACTCGATATCGTACCGGTAACCAGATCACTGCGAGAGACAATGCCCGTCGTCCCCCAATTGAACGGGATTACATGCCGGTTGCCGGGGTCATACACCAGATCGCGAAAGTTGGGCGAGATGTTCTTGAAATTCGGGACACGCGTATAATCGATTTCGGCCAGCAGACCTTCGCCCGTGGCCACCGGAACGAACTCGTTTTCCAGGACGATGACATCGCCGGCTTGCCCCGCGCGCAGGCTGGTAATCGCTTCGTCCTGTGAAGCGTACGAGTTATAGGTAATGTGTACGCCATATTCCTTTTGAAAGGCGTCGAGCACCGCCTGGGGGATATCGTCAGGCCAATCATAAAAGGCCAACTCTTTTGGCAGCGGCGCCGGCGTTGGCGTCGGCGTGGGAGAGGCGGCGCACCCCATGAGGAACAAGAGCATGGAGATTGCGAAACAGAGTCTTTGTGAATGCTGTGACATGTCTTTTTCCTTTGCCGGTCAAGAACCGCCTTCAGAAACACCTGCATGATTTGTAATCTCACTCGATTCGAACAAGGCCGGCAGGGTGAACCAGAAGGTGCTGCCCTGGCCAACCACGCTCTCGACGCCAACCTGGCCATGTAATCTCTCGACAATCCGGCGAACAATGGATAATCCCAGGCCGTGCCCGCCGGCGCGGGGCTGGCCCACCTGCGTAAATTCAGCGAACAATTTGGCCCGGTTCTCAGGGGTTAGCCCTTCGCCGTTGTCGCGCACCCAAAAGCGGATGTACGCCTCTGCGCCAGCCGACTCGGGGACAGGCTTGTCAAACCCCAGTTCAATCTCCGGTGGGGTTCCGCCATACTTGATTGCGTTGCTCAGATAGTTTGCCCACACCTCGATAATCCAGGGCGCATAGCCGATTGCCAACGGCCAGGCGCCCGGTTTTTTGATGTGCGCGAGCGTCTGGGCAATCGAGATAGACAACCGCTGCTGTGCCAGGTCCACGACCGACGTCATATCAACCGGTTCGGTCTGGACCTGTTCCATCCGGCGCATACTCGCCAACAGGAGCAACTCGTTGATAATGCCGTTCATCCCCTCGACGGATTGGCTTATGCCCCGCAGGTACTGCTGCATCTCTTCAACGGGCATCGTCATATAGTCCGTTTCCAGGATCACCGCATAGGTGAGAAGCAGGGTCAAGGGATTTTTCAGGTCGTGCGCGACCGTATGCGCAAACGCGTCCAACTCTGCATTCCGCGCCTCAAGCTCTTGCGCATAGGCCTTGAGTTCACGGGCCTGTTCCTGAAGGCGTTTTTGCGCGTCGCGCAAGGTCAGGTGGGTCTTGACACGCGCCAGCACCTCATCCGGCTCTAGCGGTTTGGTGATGTAATCAACGCCCCCGGCGGTAAAGGCATTGACCTTGTCTTCGGTCGCGTCCAGCGCGCTGATGAAAATGATAGGAATGTCGCTCGTCGCCGGTTCCGCCTTGAGCTGGCGACAGACCTCGAACCCATCCATTCCCGGCATCCGGATATCGAGCAGAACCAGGTCGGGCAGACTGGCCCGCGCGGATTCGATAGCCCCCGGGCCATCTTCTGCGACCCGGACTTTGTACCCCTGCCGCCGCAGCACCTGGGTGAGCAAGCGCAAGTTGTTGGGGGTATCGTCGACGACCAGAATGCTCCCGGTGAACGCGGCCGCCTCGTGTTGAAACATGACCATACTTACCCCTGTTTCATCTGTTAAACGACGTGCCTATTCCTCCCGCGACCGGCCAATCAACCCAAGCAGTTTTTTGAGTTCAAAGTCGTTAATCAGTTCGAGCAGTCCTCCGGCCAGCTCCGGTCTGGCCTCACGGATCGCGTCCACCATGCCGGTCATCCGGTCCAGGTCTCCCTCGACCGTCGCCTGGCGCAGCCCGGCTACCCACTCGATGGGCATTGCGGCGAGCGCGCTCGCCAGGGCGACCCGCCCCAGTTCTCCCGCTCGCGCCCCGCCCGTTTCGTCTTGCGCGGTCTCGGCAGGCCCATCCTCATACACAAAACGCACGTCGAGATGCCGAGCCAGCATTTCATAAAGATCAGCTTGCTGGAAAGGTTTGCGCAAGAAATCGTCGCATCCCTCGTCCAGGATTTGTGTGCGTTCCTCCTCAAAGGCGCTCGCCGTCAGCGCCACAATGACCGTGTGTTCCCCGGTGGTCTTCATTTCGGCGCGAATTTGCCGGGTCGCCGCGTGCCCATCGACGACCGGCATGGCCATATCCATCCAGATCAAATGCGGATGCCAGGCTCGCCATATATCGATCCCTATTTGCCCATCGGCCGCTTCGCGCGCCTCGAACCCCAATGGGCGCAAGATCTGGACGAGTAAGTCGCGGCTGTCCAGGTTATCCTCCACCACCAGGAGACGAAAAGGGCCGCCATCCGGGGCAGATTGTCCAGGCGCCAGTCCGATCACATGGCGCTCTGCCAGGTGTCTATTCCGCTTTTCAATCTCCGAATGTTGTGGATGAGCCGCCTTGATCTCGAACGAAAAAACGCTCCCTTTTCCTTCCTGACTCATCACCGTAAGCTCGCCGCCCATCATGCGGGCAAATTGGCGGCTAATGAGCAGCCCTAACCCGGTCCCTTCGCGAGCCCGCATCCCGCTCTTGCCCTGAACAAATGGCTCGAAAATTTTCGCGAGTTCACCGGGGGCCATGCCGCATCCGGTGTCTTGAATCTCGAAATAAAGCAAGAGTTCGGCCGCGACCGGTCCCGCGCCCGTTTGATCGGCCCCGGTTGTACGTGGGGCGCACCGCTCTACGCACAGGGTGATCCCGCCCGCCTCGGTAAATTTGATCGCATTGCCGAGCAGGTTGATGAGAATCTGGCGCAGCTTGTTTTGATCCGCATAAACATACTGCGGGACATCCGGGCTCAATTCGACCAGCAGGGAGAGTCCCTTCTTTTCAGCCCGGAGGCGAAACATCTCTTCCAATCCTCGCAGCAGATAGATCAGATCAAAGCTCTCCGGATACAATTCCACGCGACCGGACTCGATCTTTGACAAATCGAGGACGTGGTTGAGCAAGCCCAGCAGATGCTCACCACTCCGATTGATTGTGCCCAGATTTTCCTGCTGGGCCACGGTCAAATTTGAATTGCCGGTCATCAACTCGGAAAATCCGAGAATGGCGTTGAGCGGCGTCCGTAATTCGTGGCTCATGTTAGCCAAAAAGGTGCTCTTGGCCCGGTTCGCCGCTTCGGCGGCCTCCTTCGCCTTGACCAGTTCGCTGGTCCGTTCCGCCACCTCCGCTTCCAATCGCGCATTTTGCTCGCGCACCAACCGTTCATTCTCTTGCCTGAAAAGGTTGATCCGATCGCCGAGCGCCAGTGAAAAAAAGAGCACAAGCCACAGGATGCCCAGGGGCGCCCCATGCTCTGTCAAATCATTGCTGGGCGCCCAGCCAAACTGCGCCAGGATGGTTAGCGTCGATCCGGCAAAAGCCCCCAACCACCCATAGATGGAATAGCGAACGGGATGGGACCCCCGACGCCACAGGATCACGGTAATGGCCAGAAGGAGGACGATACTGACCAGGCTCAAAAGCAGCTCCAGGCTAATCAGGAGAGCCGGCGAGAGCAGTGGAATGAGGAGTACCTGCGCGATCCACACCCCAATGAGTATTCGGAAAAGAGTATGCCAGCGCGGCGCCTGTTTGCGGGCGTCGAGAAAGGTGCTGATAAACTCGATGCCCGCGACAAGGGTGATCGTGTGAATCAACGGCTGAAAGACCGCACCGCCGCTCTCCAACCCGGGCCAGATGTAAATAGAAAGCAGGCCATCCGCGTACAGCCGGTATACGGCGACGCTCAAGATAAAAAGGACGTAATACAAATACGAGCGATCACGGAGCGAGAAAAAGAGAAAGAGATTATAGCCGCTCATGATGAGCAGGCTGCCATAGAAAATCCCCTGGAAAAACTGTTCCGTTACCTCTGAAGCCAGATACGCTTCGGGTGACCAGAGGGTCAGGGGCAGCGTCATCGCACTGGGGGACTGGAATCTTACATACATCACCCGGTCGGCGTGCGGCGCCAGCAAGACTTTGAAGATAAAGCTATGGCTCTGTATTTCGCGCGCCGCCAGCGGGAGATAGCTTCCAGAATGCTTGGCCGTATAATGGCAAGTTGCGGCATCCGCGCACGCCGGATCAGGTTGATACAGGTCAATATAGGCCAGTTCCGGGTTATTGACCTCGAGATACCACCCGGTTACCGCCTGGGATTCGTTCCGAACGTGCACCTGCACCCAGATGGCAGATGCGGTATACCCCAAAGTCGGGGCCTGGGTCTGGCTCCGCACAAACTGTGCTTGATACTCGGCGGCAGTGACCTGGTCAATCGTCAGTTGCCCGGTCCGGTCCTCCAGATAATCCATCGCCAGGCCGAGCGGATATTTGCCCTGGGCATCGGTGAGCACGACCGTCGGCGCATTCGCCTGGCCGGTGGGTCCGCCTGCCAGGACACGGGCCACCCCGAGAAACCCGGTCAACGCCAGGACCAGGATCAGCCCCAACCACAACTCGGGACCTGGAAAAGAAAACGCGCCAGACGACAAGCCTTTGCGCCTGGTCATACGCTCCTATTCGGTTGCGAGTTGGTCATCATGCCGCTGTCCCATCAATCGCCTGGAGAATCTGCTTGAGCTCAAAATTGTGAATCAATTCCAACAGCCGATCAGACATCGCCGGGTGGTTCTCCTGGATCTGATACACCAGTTTTGTTATCCAATCCAGGTCGCCCTGGACCACGGCGCGGCGCAATTCGCTCAGCCAGCCGGCCGGCATCGCGGCCAGATCGTCCAGCGCAACATCGCCCGCCTCCGCGGCGAGGGGCGCCATGGCGGTGTCCGAGTTTGTAAATTGTACGCCGAGGCGCTGGGTCAAAACGTCGAAAATCTCCGCCTGGCGGAAAGGCTTGCGCACAAAGTCATCACACCCCTCCGCCAGCATGTGCGCCTGCTCCTCCAGAAAGGCGCTCGCCGTCACCGCCACAATGATTGGACGTTCCCCCGCCTGCGCCGCCGCCGTCTTGATCCGCCGGGTCGCCTCGTGCCCATCCATGACCGGCATCCGCATATCCATCCAGATCAGGTGCGGCTTCCACTCGGCCCAAACCTCGAGCGCTTCCTGCCCATTGACCGCTTCTCTCACCTGAAAACCCAGTGATTGTAACAGCCCGGCCAGCAATTGCCGGCTGACCTGAGTATCCTCTACCACCAACAACCGGTACGCGCCCCCGTCCGGCGCTGTTTGTCCGGGGACGAGCGCAACTGTCTGGTGCAGATCGGCCGCCGCCATCGCGCTTCCGGTAGACAACGCCCACTCTACCGGAATGCTAAACCAGAAGCGGCTCCCCCGGCCGACCTGGCTGGTGACCAGCAACTCGCCGCCCATCATTCGCACATACTGCCGGCTGATCGCCAACCCCAACCCCGTCCCCTGCTGGGCGTGGCGTCCCCCCGCCGTTTGCACAAATGCATCAAAGATCTCCTCCAGGTGCTGCGGCTCGATCCCGATACCGGTATCCTCCACCTCAAATCCCAATTGCAGTCCCCCGCCGGAGGGGGAAACATTCACGCCCTGAATGCGGAGCGTCACGCTGCCCCGCGCGGTGAACTTGACCGCATTTCCCAGCAAGTTGATGAGCACCTGTCGCAGCTTGCCTTCATCCGCGCGCACCCGCTGCGGCGCCTCCGGCCCCCGTTCCACTCGTAACTGCAGCCCGCTGCTCTCCGCTCGCAACCGGAACATCTCCTCCAACCCCCTCAGCATATAGTAGAGGTCGAACTCGTTCGGGTTCAGTTCCGTCCGCCCTGCTTCGATCTTGCTCATCTCCAGCACATCGTTGATCAGCGCCAGCAGGTGCTCGCCGCTCCGGCTCACAATCCCCAGATTTTCGCGCTGGGCAGGGGTCAGGTTGACATCCTGGGAGATCAATTCGGTAAAGCCGAGGACGGCATTCAGCGGCGTGCGTAATTCGTGGCTCATATTGGCGAGAAAGGTGCTCTTGGCCCGGTTCGCCGCCTCGGCCGCCGTGCGGGCTTCTTCCGCCAACCGCTGCGCGTGCTCGGCCGCCTGCTGGGCGCGCCGGGCTTCGGTATACAACCGGGCGTTTTCAATCGCAATCGCGGCCTGGGTCGCCACCGTCTCCAGCAGGTTGATCTGCTCAGGGGTATAGGCGTTCGGGCGATAACTCTGCATGGAGACGACCCCGATAATCTCGTTATGCACGACCAGGGGCACGCCGACATATGCACGCGTGGGCGTTTGGCCCGTGCGAATGATCGGCCGCGCGCCCGCCTCTTGTGGGTCGAGCGTATCCGGCAAATAGAGGGTCTTGCCGGAGCGGATGACGGATCCGGTGAGCCCGGGCCGCTGCTCGATATGCAGCGGCTCTTTCCAAACATTGTTGTCCATGTCGCGGAAAAGCGGAAACGTAATCACACCGGTCTCGGCATCGTACAGCGCCACGTAAAAAGAATCGATGCTGACCATCTGTTTGCATTGGTCATAGAGGCTCTGCAACACCTGTTCCATGTCCAGGCCTGAGGTAACGGACATCCCGATGCGGTTCAGCCGGGCCATCTGCTCGGCGCGGCGCTCCGTTTCTTCAAACAGGTGCGCATTCTCAAAGGCCGCCGCCCCGTACGCCCCTAATTGCTCTAACAGCTCCTGGTCCTCGGTCGTATAGCGATTCGCCGCATAACTCTGCATGGAGAGCATACCCATTATCCGTCCCCGCAACTGGAGTGGAACGGCGACGACCGAACGCGATTGCGCGTCCGGCGTGCCCCAACTCATCCATTCAATACCCTGGTTCCGGCCTGCCTCGGCTAGATCGGCCACGCACAACGATTGGCCGGTCTCAATCACATGGCTGGCCAGGCCCGGACCGAATGCATAACGCTCATTCGGCCAGCGCCGCCCGGCATCGAACAGATAGACATCTTCGAGCTCCCGGCCCTCATTCACCTGCAGCGTAATGACGACGGCATCGATCGGCATGACCTGCGCCGCCGCCTTGTGAATGGCCTGGCAGATCTGCTCGCGGTCCATGCTGGCGCTGAGCTCCTGGGCTGCGCGGTACAGCGTCGCCCGCCGCTCCTCGGCCCGCTTGCGGTCCGTAATATCCTCCTTGACCGCGAGAAAATGCGTGATCTTGCCGGAGGAATCGGTAATGGGCGAGAGGGAGGCCATCTCCCAATAGAGTTCGCCGTTCTTTTTCTTGTTGTGGAATTCGCCGCGCCACGTTCCGCCCGAGGTAATCACGCCCCACATGCTCCGGTAATCTTCCGCCGATTTCTCACTCGATTTCACGATGCGCGGGTTCTGGCCCAGCGCTTCTTGAAGCGTATAGCCGGTCACCTCGGTAAATTTGGGGTTGACGTACTCGATCGCGCCGCCGGTATCCGTAATGACGATGGATACCGGGCTCTGCTCGACCGCCAGAGAGCGCTGCCGTAGCTGCGCCTCTACCCGTTTCCGCTCGGCCAGCTCCTCCTGCAAGCCGGCGTACAATTGCGCATTGTCAAACATCAGCGCGACAAACCCGGTAAAAAGAACTGCAATCTGTATTTCATCTTCGGTAAAGGGCCGGTCCGGCTCATTGCGCGACCAATCCATCACCCCCATACACTTGTCGCCGGCCAGAATCGGGACCCCGAGAACGGCCTTGAGTCCAAGGGGATCGTATATGGAGCGATGTTCAGACCACGCGCTGGAATCCTCTACCTGTACCGGCTGCCGTGTGTCATACGCTTGCCACGATAGCTTGGCCACGTCCCGCCCGACACGTTCCCCGACGGTAAGGGGCTGATTGTTTGAATGGGCGCGGGTGATGAGATAATCGCCTTCGGCGAGCATAATGTCGACAAAGGGCGCATCGAGCAGCTCTGCGCCGTGCTCGACCACCCCTTGCAACAGGTCGTCGAGGCTGCGCCGGTTGAGCAAGTTGAGTGTGATGGCATGGAGCGTCGCCAGATACTGATTCTGCTGGCGTAACTTGTCATCGGCCCGCTTCCGTTCGGTAATATCCTCCGAGATTCCCAACAGGTATTGCGGCCGGCCATCGGCCCCCAGAATGGGTACCTTGACGGTGTGCAGGGTCCGGACCCCTTTGTCTTTGGTATGAATCGGCTCTTCGGGGATGTCGACCAGTTTTCCATCGGCCAGGACTTGACGGTCGTTTGCGGTAAAGAAATCCGCCTCTTCCTTTGTGAAAAAGTCATAGTCGTTCTTGCCGAGCAGTTCCTCGCGCGAGTAGCCGACGATCTCCTCGCCGGCCCGGTTCCAGCGGACGAACCGGAGGTCCCTGGCATCTTTGACAAAGATCTGGATGGGAATGTGCTCGACGATGGAATCCAAAAAGGCTTGCGTCCGGCTCGCCTCCTCCTGCGCCCGTTTGCGCTCGGTGATGTCCCGCAGAGATTCGATCGCCCCGACGACCTCGCCCGCCGCATCATACAGCACGGTGGCCGTAGCCCACAGGTCAAGCTCCCGGCCATGCACGTCGGGCAGGTGGACCTCGGCGGTCAAGGTTCCCTCCTGGCGAGTCAAGTGGCTATAGCGTTTTTCCGCCTCAGGCACGGGATGTAGCAACAGGTCGATCAACAAGGGTTGTCGCTTGTGATAGAACGGGATCGCGTATTCGTAATTCCCTTTGCCCAGCATTTCTCGGGCGGAAACGCCGGTCATCTCTTCGATTGCGCGATTCCAGGCGATGACCGTTCCGGCCCGGTCAATCACGAATGTCGCATCCGGCATAAAGCGAATAATGTCCGCCATCCGCCGTTCGGATTGCAAGAGCGCCTGTTCGGTCTGCCTGCGTTCTGTAATATCCTGAAACACGAATTGACCGGCGGGCGCGCCGCGATACAACATGGGCGCGCTGGCGGCCGTCACGTCGATCAGCTGGCCGTCCAGCCGCACCATCCGGTATTCGATAAAACCGTCCAGGCGCTGGCCTTGATAGATTGCGGCCTGGCGGTTGGCGGCCAGCCCTGCGTCATCCGGATGCACGAGCTCCAAAGCCGGTTTTCCGATCAGGTCCTCCGGCCGGCGGGCGGCAAGGAGTTGGACACACATCGCATTCACATAGACCACGCGTCCCGCCTGATGAACCAGGACCGCGTCCGGCGACATCTCGACCAGCCGGCGATACTGCTCCGCGCTCTCTTGCAGCTCGGCCTGCGCCTGCCATAACAGGGTCGTATCACGCGAGCTCATCACGACGCCCGTGATAACTCCCTGCGCATCCTGATAGGGGGAGTAGGTGACATTGAAGAAACGCCGGCCCAGAGTCCCGAATTCAAACCACGCATCGTACTGGACCGGCTCCCCGGCAAGCGCCCTGGCCAAACCGGGCTGGACGAATTGCGCCAGGGCCTCTGCGTCCATCCATTCCGCCAGGGGATGGCCGAGGACCTCCTCAGCGCGTTTGCCGAGTGCTTTGAGGCAAGCCTCGTTCGCCATGAGATAGCGCCCATCCCGGTCCACCAGGGCAATGAGATCGGATGTCGCAGAGACAACCCGCCCGTACTGGCGCAGAATATTTTCCGCCTGTTTACTCGCGGTAATATCGCGCATGCGCGAGCAGTACAACACCCCTTTGCCGGTCTGAATCGGCCACGAGAGGATTTGTAACAAGCGGCGAGTTCCATCCGGGCGTTGAATCTCTTTCTCTGTGGGCACGCCGGGCAGTCCTGACCGGTCGGCCAAAGTCTCGATCACCACCGCTCGAATCCGCTCATACAGGCCGGGGGTCTGCTTGACCTCCTCCACCGCCAACTGGAACTGAATGTCCCACAGCGGTCGTCCGAGGGCAAGTGTGCGCGGAATGCCGGTGATCTGTTCCATCCCCCCGTTCCATTCGACGACAATCCCATTCATATCCGTCAGGCAGAGGCCGTCGCTGGACTGTTCGATCACGCTGCGGAACTTGTCCTCGCTTTCGCGCAGCGCCGTTTCGACCTGTTTCTGCTCGGCAATTTTCAGGACCAGCTTTTGGTTGGCCTGGGAGAGCGCAGCGTCCCGTTTTTCCATGGCGTCTTGCGCCGCCGCGAGGGCGGTCACCATCGAGTTGAACGCCGCCGAAAACTCGCCCAGAAAATCGACGCGCTGGCTGAAATCTCCCTGGGCAATCCTTTGGGTTTGCCAGGTCAGATGGCGCAGGCCGGATTGGACACTTTTCAGACTGCCGGCCATCACCCCTTTTTCTTTCAAGGTCTGGGAGAGGTCGCCCTCTGCGATGGATACGGCAAACTGCTGCACCGCGGTGAGGTACGAGACAAGGCGCTGGAAATCCGCATTATCTTGCAACGAATCCGGCGTCTTGGAGACATTGCCCGTCGTCAGGAGGTCAAGAAGCGCTTGCAGCGCAATTTCAAGATCGTTCATAGGCCGTGGAGAGCGTAGGTTCCTTTTCGACTAGTTTGCAACGCGAGCCGTAAACCGGCAGGTCCGGTCCCCGGTACACCAGCAATCGACCTCTTTGACCTTGAACGGCTTGCCCAGGGCGCCTTCCAGCAGCGCGGCGATAAAGCCCTCGTCATAGGTGCAAACCTCCTCCCCCTGTTCGGGTAACCCCGAGCAGTCCAGGTCTTCCGAGACAGTAATCACAAACTGTCCCTTTTCCAGGTCTGCTTCCTCAACGCGCAAAATGCCAATGCTCATCTCTTTCAAGATGCGCTGGAGTTGATTGATAAATTCGGGGAAAGGGTGCGCCCCGGCCAGGAAATGCTTGTAAAATTCGGCTCCGGCCATTCTGCCCGCTTCATAAAAGACCTCGTCCGCCGCCTGCGCGCCATACCGTTGCTCAACTATATCTCGAAAGGTGAATTGCATCAGGCGGTACACTTCGAGACGGGTGCTGGCCCCCAGATTGGGCCGGCCCAGAGCAATATCCCCCAGGAGAGCCCATGAGAATGCATACTTGCGATTGGTTTCCATGCTTATGCTCCTTGTACAAGCTGCAAAATCTTTTTATGTTCAAACCGGTCGTTCAATTCCGTCAACTCGCTTGCCAAAGCTGGGTGCGTGGAGCGGATCTGCTCGACCACCGCGGCCATTTGATCCAGGTCCCCCTCGATGGCGGCCTGGCGCAAAGCCGCCACCCACTCGGCCGGCATCCCGGCCGGCAGATGCGCCTGGATTTGAGATTCACTCGCCGGTTCCCCTTCCGAGGCTGGCAGATTTATTCCCAGATGCCGGCTGAGCACATCCCGGATGTCGGCCTCGCGAAATGGCTTGCGCACAAAATCATCACACCCTTCCGCCAGGGTCCTGGCGCGATCCTCCTCAAACACGTTGGCGGTGAGTGCGACGATGATCGTCCGCGAATTCTCCCCCGCCTCGGCCGCCCGAATCTGCCGGGTCGCCTCATACCCGTCCAGCACCGGCATCCGAATGTCCATCCAAACAAGATGCGGCCGCCATGTCTGCCAGATCTGCACCCCCTCCGCCCCATCTACGGCGGCGCATACGGCAAACCCCGGTCCCAATGATTCCAACACGCTCGTCAACAATTTGCGGTTCGCGTCCACATCCTCTACGACGAGCAACCGATAGGGACCGCCATCCAGCGCCACAGGTTCTTTCAGCATACCCGGCGTTTGACCGTGCTCCTGCATCGGCCGTGCGGCCATTTGCGACCGGACGACCGGCGCGGCCATAATGTCAAAGCTAAAGGTGCTTCCCACTCCAACCTGGCTTGTCGCCGTCAGCTCTCCTCCCATCAACTGCACAAACTGGCGGCTGATGGTCAGTCCCAGTCCGCTCCCCTGCGGCATCTCACTGCCACTCGCCGTTTGCACGAACGCATCAAAAATCCGCTCCAGGTCCTCGGCCGGAATGCCTACCCCGGTGTCCTGCACCTCAAAGTGAATCCACCCCGCGTCCGGTCCCGGCTGCACACGCAGTGTCACCGCGCCCCGTTCGGTAAATTTGACGGCATTGCCCAGGAGGTTGATCAACACCTGCCGCAGTTTACCTTCATCCGCTCGCACCTCGCGCGGAACCTCCGGCGAACGCTCCAGCACCAGGCGCATTCCTTTGCTCTCAGCGCGCAGCCGGAACATTTCCCCCAGTCCCAGCACCAGGGTATACAGGTCAAACTCGACCGGGCGCAGGGTCACATGCCCGCTCTCGATCTTGCTCAATTCCAGCACTTCGTTGATAAGCGCCAGCAGGTGCTCGCCGCTCCGCCCGACAATCCCCAGGTTCTCGCGCTGCGAGTGCGTGAGGTTGGAATCGCGGGCGATTAACTGGGTAAAGCCCAGAATGGCGTTGAGCGGCGTGCGCAGCTCATGACTCATGTTCGCCAGAAACATGCTCTTGGCGCGATTAGCCGACTCGGCCGCTTCTTGCGCCTGTTTGCTTTCGGTGACATTGTGCAAGACGATGAGCCAGCCGGTGATCTTGCGCCGCTCGAACAGGGGGGAGATGGTTGCGTCATAATAGCGCACGGTCTTGCCCTGTTTCCAGGTCAGCGGCGCCAGGGTCTCGCTCGCATTAAAGGACGTCGCGAGCTCCGGATAGGGGGACAATATCTCCGCCGCCGGCCGGCCGATGACCTGGCGGTCCAGGCCAATAAAAGCCTGTGCCGCTGGGTTGAGGTCTGCCACCCGCGCCTGCGCATCCAGCACCATCACCCCATCGCGCATGTTCTGGACAACCTTATCACGCGCCATCGGCACGATATCGAGCAGATGATAACGGAACAGGCCATAGGCCGCAAACAGGCCGCTCAGGGTATAGCCGAACGGCGTCAGGTCCAGGCTCGGGAAAAGGGTGAAACCGGTGATGTACAACAAGTTGCCCAGCCAGGGAAATAGTGTGCCCACAAATAGGATGATGGCTTGCTTGCGCTGGAGGCCATACGCACGGAAAATAGTTCGCAGTAGCAAGAGCGCGGCGCACACCAGCAACACATACGAGTACGAGAGATAGACCCAAAAAAACGGCCCGTGTTTCAGGTCGAGCACGACCAGGCCACCCTCGACTACCAATCGAGTCTCGGCCCAGATGAGCCCGTGTAACCCGTTCGTCCAAACTAGCAGTAAGGTGAATACGGGCAGTATCGATAGGAGAATCAGATTGCGCCGTGTCAGCCACCAGGTCAACCCCGTGGATTGGCCGGCCAGGACCAGCATGCCTAGTGGAATGCTGCAAATACCCAGGTATTGGATCTGGGCCCACAGGACCCGCGTCTCCAGAGTAGCCCCGCCCATCTCCATCGCATAACCGAACGACCAGGCGACCGCGCCGAGCATCAGCACGCCCAGCGGAACAGCCCCGGTCATGGCGCGGTGACGCCAGGCATAGAGCGCAATCGCGCCCGAGACAAGCGCCGATACGATCAACGCTAGAGAGTAGAAATTGAACTGCCAGTATGGCACGCTATGGCCCCTTTATCCTTCACCTGACGTGTGTCCCTCTGCTTTCTCGACCAGTTCGAGAATCCGTTTATGCTCAAAGTTGTAAATCAATTCGGCCAGCCGGTTCGACAGGGCCGGGTTTTGGCCTCGGATTTGATCGGCCAGGCTGGCCATTCGGTCCAGGTCCCCCTCAATCGTCGCCTGACGCAATTCAGTCAGCCATTCGGCCGGCGCCCCTGCCAGCGAAGGCTCCGGGATGGATTCTTTTTCGCCGATGTCTTGCGCGCCCAGCTCCTGGAGCACGCGACGCAGGTCGAAATCCTCCGAGGTGAATTGGGCGCCCCCAGCCTTCATCCGGGTTAGCGCTAACACATGATTGATGAGCGCCAGTAGATGTTCGCCGCTGGCGCCGATGGCATTCAGGCTCTTGCGCTGCTCGACGGTGAGATTGGAAGCGGGCGCCAGGAGTTGGGCAAAGCCCATGATCGAGTTGAGGGGGGTGCGCAACTCGTGGCTCATGTTGGCCAAAAAGACGCTCTTGGCCTCGCTGGCAGTCTCGGCGGCGGCGCGCGCTTCTTCGGCCGCACGCTGCGCTTGTTCAGCCATGATCCGCGCCTCTTCCGCAGCCTGTTTGGCTTTCTGTTCCTGCTCGAACAGGCGGGCGTTGTCAATTGCCTCTGCCACCTGGCCGGCAATCGTCTCTGCCAGTTTCACTTCGGCGGAGGTAAACTCCCGCCCCGCTTCGTTACTGGCGATGGTAATGACGCCGATGCCCGCGCCATGCACTTGCAAGGGCGCCGTCAAAAGGCATTCGACATGCCGCCCCTCCATCTGGGGAATCGCTGTGGGCAAAAAGTTCACTTGCGAGCGTGAGACGACGACGGATTGCCTGGTTTCAATGACCCGCGCCGCAGTCGGATCGCTCGCCAGGGAATAGACGGCGCCGGTCAGACCGGGCATGTTGGGTGCGTGGGAATGATGCGCCCAAATAGACAGGTTCATTGTGCCCGGATCCAGCAAACCGATCACCCCGACCTGTGCATTGAACAGTGGGGGGATCATTTCGGAAACGGTTTCCAGAACCGCTTGCAGGTCGAGCGTCGTAGCCACCGCCTCGGCAATTCGGTTGAGCGCGGCCAACTCATTCACGCGCGCCGTCAACTCCTCCTCGCTGCGCCGAACGCGCTTGAGGCTGCGGCTCAGATGGTCGATGGTCACGTACAGCAAAGTGCCTGTAAAACCGAGGAGGGTACACAGCGTGATAATTTCTGCAAACCCGGTGGAGGCGCTGAACTTGTTTACGATCAGACCCTGAGTTTCCGCATAACCAAGTGTGGCGACCGCGCCCACGCTCAACACGCTATAACCGACGACGCCGCGTCTCCCCAACATCAGGCCGGCGAGCACGATGGTCAATGGGTAGATGAACAGGCCTTCGTCATGAATGCCTTCATTCGCTATAACAAGGTAGGTGGCGACGACAAAGGCGAACAGGGGAGAAATCAGGCGGACCGGCGCCAGGCGACCTTGCCGTGTGAGCCACAAGATAAACAGGCAACTGACACAAGCCACAACGCCTACATTGATAAAATAGTACGAACCGACGACGAGCCCGGCGGCGGTGATGATCCCGCTGGCAATCAGCGCGCTGATTAAAATGATGTAGGCTATTTTTCTAGAATAGCTCCGGTCCTGTTCTTCTAGTTCAGCCCAGCGCTTGAGTAACTGCATCAATCGGCGGCCTCCAGCCCCCGCCTCTCCCCGTTCGTCGGGCGATTATGCCGGGCCTCCGGGTTGGGAATAGAAAGCGCTCCCAGGGAAAGTTCCCTCCAACTGAGAGCAGCGCCGCAAATAGAGCCGCGCCGCCTGGTCGTCCGGATTCTGACCCAGCACCAGAGAAAACTGATCGCGGGCGCGGTCAAACTCTCCCGCATAGTACAGGTGCAGTCCGTGATCAAACGCCAGGCCGGTTTTCAGCTTGCGCTCGACGACCGGATGGGGCTGGCCATCGAGGATTTCAAAGACCGAGGCCCAATTTTCCTTGCCCCGGACCTGAAGCCGGTCGACAAAACGATAGTGGTATTTTGAAGGATCGGGCAACCGCTCTAACATCTCGGCGCTCGCGATCACCGACGCGCCATAGATCTTGCAGAGCTCTTCGAGGCGGGCGGCCGTATTGACGACGTCGGAAATGACCGTGCCCTCCATCCGCTGGTTATCGCCGATAATGCCCAGAATCAGTCGCCCGGTATGCAGCCCAATGCCGACATTGAGAAGCGGCTCGCCGTTAGCCTCGAAATCCAGATTGAAATCGGCCACGGTTTGCTGTATGGCAATCGCCGCCTGCAAAGCACCCTCGGCGCTCTCGGGAAAGAGCGCGAGAACTCCATCCCCCAGGTACTTGTCAATAATGCCGCGGAACTGCCGGATCAATGGGCTGACCCGTCCAAAATAGTTATTGAGAAAGTTAAAACTCTCCTGTGGGGTCATGCGCTCGGCGCGCGGGGTAAACCCCTGAATATCCGCAAACATGATCGTCATGTCCTGCTGTACCTGATCGCCCAGCCGGATGTCCACTACGCTGGGCTTGTGCAGGTAATCCAGAAATTCCCGCGGCACAAAGCGCTCATAGGCCGTATTGAGGGCGACCAACTCGGCCGTGCGCTCTTGCACCCGCTTTTCAAGCCAGTCGTTCGCGCGTTCCAACTCGGCATTGGCCGTCTCGACCCTCTTTTGCAAATCCCGCAGCGCCAGGTGGGTTTCGATGCGCGCCAGCACCTCTTCCAGGTGAAACGGCTTGGTGACGTAATCGACGCCCCCCGCCGTAAACGCGTTGAGCTTATCCCGAGTGTCGTCGAGAGCGCTAATAAAAATAATGGGAATGTCGCGCGTCGCTTCGTCTGCCTTGAGCTGGGCGCAGACCTCATAGCCATTCATGCCCGGCATCATCACGTCGAGGAGCATGAGGTCCGGACGGTTCGCCCGCACCGACTCGAGCGCGCGCGCGCCATCCTCTGCAATCCGCAGCCGGTAGCCTTGCTGGCTGAGCATCTGCGCCAGCAGGCGCAGATTGGCCGGCGTGTCGTCTACAATCAAAATACTCGCCTGGGGCGTATTGGATTTGTTCATTGGAATCTCTCCATCGGTTGTACCGCGATCTCGTCCCGGAGCAATTAAACCAACACCAGCGTGGCCGGGCAAATTGCACAAGCGACTTGGTGAGAGGCGCCTACCCTCGGGCATTAACCCTGCGCCTATTTTAGGGCCGCTTTGCACTGGCGTCAATCTGGCAATGATTCGGATGTCTCTATATGAAAAAAGCTCACCCAATCTTGGGTGAGCTCACTCCCTCGGATGCCATGTTGTTTAGTGGGGTTATCTATGAGGTCTCGAATCGAATGCTCGCCAACTCCGGCAACTCCACCCGCGGAATCCTGCCCGAGTTGCTCAAAGAGCATGCCCAGGTTTGTCGGATTATCGTCGACGATAAATAGAGTCTCTTGCGTCATTGGCGGAGCCCATCTGCCCGGTATGATTTCAGCAACTTGCGCAGCCGATCAATGAGAAAAGCTTTACCCAGGTGGTCGACCTTGTCGGCAAAAGGCTGTAACTGCGGGTCCCGCTGCGCCAGTTCATCCGCCCGTTGTTGAATGGCTTCAATATCACCCAATCGCGCCAACTCTTCCAGGGCGGCTAACTCGTCCGGCGGCGGCAGAATGATGACTGTTTCCCTTTGGTTCTCCTTGCCGGCTGCCGGTGTGCTTTCTTGAATCCATTCCAGTCCCAGGCGCCGCTGCAGCTTGTCCAGCACCTCGTCCACCTGGATCGGCTTGGGAATGAAATCATCGCAGCCCGCCTCCTGGCTCTTTTGGCGATCCTCTTCAAACGCGCTGGCCGAAATCCCGATAATCACCATATGCGGTAACGGGAGCGCTCGAATCTTCCGGGTCGCTTCCAGCCCGTCTAAACCCGGCATGATCAAATCCATCAGCACCAGATCCGGCGATTGCGTCTGTGCCAGCTCCACCCCCGCCTGTCCATCGGCTGCCTCGATCACCTCCAGATCCAACGGAACAAGCAGGTCGCGCAACACCGCGCGATTGGCCGGCTTGTCATCCACCACCAGTACCCTGCGCCGGGGCCCCTTGTAACCGATGACCTGGGCGGGTTTGACCGGCGCCGCCTCGCTCATCTCGCCACGAGGTAAAGCCACCTCCACCCAAAAGGTGGAGCCTTGCCCGACCGTGCTCTCTACACCCAGCCGCCCGCCCATCGACTCGACCAGCCGCCGGCTGATCGCTAACCCTAACCCCGTGCCTTCAATATCACCCGGGCGTCCCTTCCCCTGCTGAAACGGCAAAAAGATCGCATCCAACTCGTCGGACGGAATCCCTGGCCCCGTGTCCTGCACCGCAAAACGCAAACCGCTCGTGTGCCAACTGACTTGAAAGCGAACCTCGCCTTGGTGGGTAAATTTCACTGCATTTCCCAATAGATTGATCAACACCTGGCGCAGTCGTTTTTCATCCCCAATCACAACCGCCGGCAGATCCGCCGGCGACTCGAATCGAAACTGCAGGTACTTGTTTGCGGCGCGTTCCTCAAAGATGGCTACGAGGTTCTTGACAAAGCGGGGGAGCTCGAACTCGCCCCGCAGCAGTTCCATTCGCCCGGCCTCAATGCGGGAGAGATCGAGGATATCGTTGAGCAGGCCGAGCAGGTGCTCGCTGCTTTGCCGGATGATCCCCAGACGCTCCTGTTGATAGTCCGTGGCGGCAGGGTCGCGCTGTAGGACCTGGACATAGCCCAGAATGGCGTTGAGCGGGGTGCGGAGTTCATGGCTCATATTGGCGAGAAAGGCGCTCTTGGCGCGGTTCGCCACTTCCGCCTCTTGCCGTGCCTTTTCGGCGGCAGCATGCGCCTGCTGCAAAGCTTCCTCCTTGCGTTTCAATTCGGTTAAATCGGTCAGCGTAATAATCGCGCCCACATATTGACCGTCACGGAGACGTGGTGAGCCGCTGAGCAAAGTGGGCATAATACTTTTATCTTTGCGGATCATCCG
Organism: Anaerolineae bacterium; assembly: GCA_049694275.1. GTDB lineage: Bacteria > Chloroflexota > Anaerolineae > UBA4142 > SHND01 > JBAVQS01. Next base: position 30,669 of record JBAVQS010000078.1, read on the forward strand.
TAGCTCATAGCTGGTGACCTGGCCGGCCACCCGCGCCTGGCGTGCCTCGCGCAAGATCGGAATATCCTCCGGGACCGTATGCGCGTATCCCGTCTGGCCGATGAGCTCTTCGGGTGCATAACCGAGCATTCGCGTCGCCGCGGCGTTGGCGAATACGATTCGGCTCTCGGCGTCCGTAACCGTCAACCCCTGACCCATCGCATTCATCACCTGCAACGCAAAATCGCGCTCTACCCGCAGGGCTTGCTCCACCTGCCGCCGCCGCAGCGCGTTGGCAAAGACCCGGGCAATGAGATGCAGCGGCTGCACCAAGTCGTCGGGCCAGGTGCGCGCCACTGAAAAGCTGGCGAGACCGATCACACCCAGAAACCGGCCCCCCACGATCAAGGGGAGCGCAAGGTGTGATTTCATTCCGCTCTGCAAGAAATATTCCCGCTCCGCTGCCGCTTCCGGCGGAAGATCGCTCACCGTCTCCACCCGTACGGGTTCCCCCCGGCGCAGCGTCTCAACATACCAGTGCAGCGAGCTCACATTGACGCCAACCTCAGACGGGATCCCGGGAACCGCGTACGTGTATATCGTCCATGACTCACCGGTCTCTTGCGCAAATTCCACCAGAGAACAGCGCTCGACGTTGAGAAACCTGGCAATCCGTTCCAGCCCGCGTTTGATCTCCGGATAGACCGCATCCGCAGGGACATTGACGAGCGCGGCTGAGAGCTCGGTGAGCAGCGCTTCAAACCGCAGGCGGTCCTCCAGCGCCGCTTTTGTCCGCTCGCGCTCGGTAATGTCCTGGTGATGCCACAAACGGCCATATAACTGACCCTCGATCCAAATCGGGACAAAATCGCGCAAGTACGTCCGCCCCCGCCTCATCACAACCTCTTCGCCCCTCACCGGCTGGTCCTGTTCGATAATTTGCCGAATGCGGGCCACCGCGTCATCCGGGTTGGTGTAGGCGCTGGCAATCTTGCGAATCATCTCAGCGGAGTTCAAGCCGACCAGGTCTGAAGGAGACTCGGCCAACTCAAAGAGGTTACAAAAAGCCTGGTTGGCATATTCGACGCGGCCCTCTTTCGTTACAACCAGTACGCTGGCATACAGGCTCGAAAGCAGAGCGCCCAAAAGATGGGTCCGTTGGCGGAGCACCTCCTCGGCCCGTTTGCGTTCCGTAATATCGTGGAAGATGAACAGGCGGCCGACCGTACGCCCGCCGTTATCTTGCACCGGCGAAAGGGTCAGGTCATAGATTCGCAGCTCCCCGCCGGGGCGGAGGGTGACCTCTTGCCTGAGCGCAGGCAGGTCCAGGCAGGACCGGAACAACTCTCCCCACGCCGGTAGCAAGGAATCCGTCGCTTGTCCAATCGAGCGGGGAGAAAGCCCTAGCGCTGTGGCGGCAGCCCGATTGAAATCGATCATCCGGCCTTGCGTATCCAATACGATGACCAGGTCGTCGATGTTTTCCACGACCGTACTGCGCGCAATCGGCGTCACGCTAAACATCCGCTCGCGGAGCACAGCCCACCAATAGACGACCGCGGTAAAAGTAAAGGTCATGGTTGCAAAATCCAGCCCGCGCACTGGAGTGATGCCAA
>JBAVQS010000079.1:0-3801 GCA_049694275.1 Anaerolineae bacterium
CGTAGGAGAATCCCTCCCGCGTGCCCTTTTTCTTTTCGAGAGTAGCTGTCTGAAATTGCCCGTCGACGGAATGTCGCTAGGCTGATGCACCTTGACGGTGCTATTCCGCGGTTTCCTCTCCTAAATAAATTAGAGGAAAATGAGCATGGATATGTTGAAAAAGATCGCGGCCAAGAGGACCAAGATGGCGGCGGATGAGGCGCCGAGACGGGCGCGACATTCATTCAACGGTGGGCTGCACGCTCGTGTACGTGTCGGCGAATTCGAGCGTGGACGATGCGGGGCTGACCTGCACGGTGAAGGGCGGAAGCACGGCGCTGACGAGCGCGTTGGATATTAGCGCGACGGCGACGACCGCGGAATGGAAGTCAACACATGTCGGCGGCACGGCTGCGCCGGCGTCGGTCGCGGCCGGGACGGTGGTGTCGCTGGATTTTGCGAATGCAGCGGCAGACACGCGGGCGTGGGTGACGCTGTGGTTGCTGGTGGGGGGAGAAGTAAGACGTAATGAAGTAATGAGTATTGCGTAGGGGTAATCGCCGGGGGCGGCGGGCGGCCGGAGGGCCATGGACTATTGCGATTGAATGGAGCCGGTATGGGCTGCCAGCGCAGAGCGAATCCGCTGCCCCTGGTGTCAACGGATGCTACGCAAAACGGATAAGCGGATGGGGCGCGGCGGGGTTGGATAGTCGGGTGCTGGGGGGCCTTTTGGTTTAGGGGGGGCGGGGGTATAATCGGGCGGTGGGATTCTGTGCGAGAGGGCTATAGCAAACTATGCCGCAAGTGACTGAGTGGGAGTTGACGGGGGAGACGGCGTCGCGGATTAATTTGATCTTGCAGGCGCACCCGGAGCTGCCGTTTAAGGAGGCGCGGGTCGAGGAACGGGCGCGGGGGAGCTTGAAGCGCCGGGACTTGACGCTGTACAATCGCGCGGGGACGCCGGTGCTGACGGGTGAGGCGAAGATGCCCGATAGCCCGGATGGGCGAACGCCGTTTCAGCAGGGGCTGGTGGAGGATGCGCACCGCAAGGCGGACGCGATCGGGGTGGCGTATAACTTTACGTGGAATGTGAACCGGCTGGTGCTGTGGAATACGTATGAGCGGAACAGGCCGATCTCGCAGCGGGCGCTGGAGCATTATGATGTGCTGACGGCGCCGATTCATTCGAGCGATGAGGTGCGGCACCCGCGCGTGCAGACGCAGTTGAATGATTTCTGGGAACGGTTCCTGACGCGCTATGCGGCGCTGCTGGCGGGGGACGAGCCGCTGCGGCTGCTGCCGCTCGACGAAAAGTTTATCGTGGTGTACGAGGCGAGCCTGGAACAGCCGGTGGCGCAGACGCTGGCGGCGATCAGCGAGCGATATGCGCAGGACCGGACGTTCAAACGGGACCTGGATGCGTGGATGCGCGACAAGCAACAGTGGCTGTTGTCGAGCGATGAGGAGGTAGTGCGCGAGAATCTGGACCGGGCGGCCAAGTTTAGCTGTTATGTGACGGCGAACAAGATTGTATTTTACAAGGCGCTGCGGCGGCGGTTTGAGACGCTCAAGGCGCTCAAGATTCCGCGCACGGTGACGACGGGGCAGGAACTGGCGGGACGGCTGCAAGAGTTGTTTGACCAGGCGCGACGGGTGACGCGGGATTACGAGACGGTATTTTCCAGCGATTTTGGGGATGCGCTGCCGTTCCTGCACGATCAGGCGGCGGCGAGCTGGCGCGAGCTGAGCGAACAGACGGATGGGTTTGATTTTACGCAACTGGGACACGAGATCGTCGGGTTGATCTTTACGCGGCTGCTCTCGACGGAGGAGCGGCACAAGTTCGGGCAGCACTATACGCGCAGTGAAGTCGTGGACCTGATTAACGCATTTTGCATTCGGACGGCAGAGACCAAGGTGATGGACCCGTCGTGCGGCGGCGGGACGTTCGTGGTGCGGGGGTATGCGCGGAAAAAGGCGCTATCGGGCGGGCGGTTGGAGCACCGGGACCTGATCCGGCAGTTGTACGGATTTGATATTTCAGCGTTTGCCGTGAACCTGACGACGATCAACCTGGTGACGCGCGACCTGATCGACGAGGCGAACTATCCGCTCGTAGCGCAGCGGGATTTTTTCAAGGTGCATCCGGGGGACCGGCCGTTTACGGTGCCGTTCGGCGGACAGGGCGGGCAAATGACTTTGGATGCCATCGAGCAGGTGGATGCGGTCGTGGGGAATCCGCCGTACATCCGGCAGGAAAAGATCGGGGAGTATTACGGGGGCACGCAGTACAAGCGATATTTGCAGGAAGAGATTGCCGAGCGCGAAGCGCCGGGGGTGGAGTGGTCGGGCCGGTCGGATATTCACGTGTTTTTCTTTCCCCATGCCGCGACCTTTTTGCGCGACGGGGGATACCTGGGGCTGCTGACCAGCTCGAACTGGCTGGATACGACATATGGATTCCGGCTGCAAAAGTATTTGCTAGAGCATTTCGAGATTGTGGCGATTATCGAATCGGCGAGCGAGCCGTGGTTTACCGGAGCGCGGGTGACGACGGCGGCGACCATCCTGCGGAAGCAGGCGGACCCGGAAAAGCGGGCGGCGAACGTGGTGCATTTCGTGAAATTGGAACGCGAGCTGTCGCAGATGCTGGCGAGGTATGAGGGGGACGAGGCGCAGCGCAAATATTTCGAGCGATTCCGCGACCATGTGGAACGGCTCGTGCAGGATGAGACCACCGACGAGTGGCGCATCCGGTGCGTCAAACAGGATGAACTCTATCGAATGGGACAGGCGCGAATTGAGGTGGGCGAGGAGGAGGATGAGGAGGGCGGAGAAGAACAGCCGGCGCTGCACGAACCGGGGCGGGAACTGGACGACTATTTTGGGTACAAGTGGGGAATTTTCCTTCGCGCGCCAGAGGTGTTTTTCAAGCTGAAGGAACGGGCCGGAGAGCGGCTGGTCCCATTCGGGAAAATTGCCGAGATTCGCTTTGGAGTGAAGAGCGGCGTAGATGATTTCTTTTTCCCAGAGGACATCACGGATGAGGAACTGGCGCGGCTCAAGCCGCACGAGTTTAAAGAGCAGTACGGGCTCAGCCCGCGAGAAACGGAGAAAGTGCGTGTTATCAGATCGGGAGATGGCTCGGCGCACCTGATCGAGGCGCGATTCCTTGAACCGCTCGTGTTTAATCTCATGGAGGTTCGCGGCCCGGAGATCAAACTGGCGACGCTCAAACACCGTATCGTTCTCTGTTCGTCCAATAAAGATGAGTTGAAGAAAAAGCATTTCACACACATACTCGATTACATTCGATGGGGAGAGAAGGAAGGATTTTCGATTCGTTCGACTTGCGCCAGTCGCAATCTATGGTATGACGTGACTATTGAGCGTCGCGGCGATCTGCTCTGGACGATGATTCAGCAGTATCGCCACGTGGTGGCGCTCAATACACCGCATTACGTCTGCAATCACAATATGTTTGATGTATTTAGCGGCGATGCAGAACCTGAAGCGTTGGCCGCGGTACTCAATTCCACCATCGTCGCGATGAACAAGCATCAGTTTGGGCGTTACTCGGGCCGTGAAGGTGCGCTCAAGACTGAAGTGGTCGATGTGAATATGATGCTCGTGCCGGATGTGCGAAAGGCTGATCGTGAGAGCGCCAAACGGTTGCGAAAGGCATTTGCCTCGATGCGCCGCCGAGATACCGGGAAGCTCGTCGATGTCGATGGTTCCGGGGACGAATGGTCGGGCGAATTGGCGATGGCGGATCGGCAAGAGCTGGACGATGCGGTGCTGGAACTGTTGGGAATCGGGGAC
>JBAVQS010000080.1:0-4493 GCA_049694275.1 Anaerolineae bacterium
TCGGCGGGTTGCTCATTGGGCTGGCCGGCTATCCGGCGATGATTGTAATAAGCGTGGCGCTGACGTTGGCCGGGGTCCTGCTTGTCAGTATCCTGGTGCGTGAGCCACGGTGGGATCCACAGAAAAGAGAGGCAGGGATTTCAGAAATTTCACAGAGGTGACCTGCCTTCCCGCGACATTGCCAAATCCGCGCGTGCCGCATATAATCGGTACCAATCGATAGAGGACTCTCGCTATTTAGCTCCAAAGGTTACTTTCCCCCTGCAATTTTCCCGGATAATAACCAGAGCAGTCAGGTCCAACCCATGCCCCAACTGATAGACGAACTCGTCAAACAGGTTCCCAATGGTAAACTCCGCGAACATCTCGAACGCGAAATCGCCAGGCTCAAGCAGGATAAAAAGTACGGCCTGGTCTTTGAGCAGCACATCCCCGAGGTTGCCCTTCTTCCCAACCTTCCCATCAAGGTCGGCGCGCGTGTGTGCAAACGCGGCGGCAAAACCGACGAGACATACACGGTAAACAAGCTGACCAACGGCAAGGCGCACCTCGTCCGCGAGTCCGATGGGAGCCAGGAGACCTGCCCCCGCGACGAACTGGTCGTCCTCAAACGTTTTGGCGAGCCAATCTATCCCACACTTGTTCCCGTTGACCGCGTTACGCGCGTCCCCGGCAAGCCCTATCACACCCTCATCAACGCCGATAACTTTCACGCCCTCCAACTCCTCCTCTACTGCTACGAGGGAATGGTCGATGTCATCTATATCGACCCGCCTTACAACACCGGCGCGCGCGACTGGAAATACAACAATAATTACGTTGACGATAGCGACCCCTGGCGACATAGCAAATGGTTATCATTCATTGAAAAACGCCTCAAATTAGCCCGAAAACTTCTCAAGCCGGATAGCGTGTTGATAGTTACGATTGATGAACATGAAGTTCATCATCTCGGTTGTCTGCTTGAACAATTATTTCCAAGTGCACGCATTCAAATGGTCACAATCGTGAACAATGCAGCCGGAGTGACCCAGGGCGGTTTCTACCGCGTTGAAGAGTATGCTTTTTTCTGTTTCTTTGGTAAAGCTGTGGTTGTACCCGGCCATGATGATCTCATGTCGGATGAAAGTAAAGAAGATACAACGCCTGTCTGGTTTTCATTGATTCGTTATGGGGGAATCAATGCACTGCCATCAAAGAGACCAGGGCTTGTATATCCAATCGCAATCGATCCACAGCGTAACCGGATAGTTGCAACTGGTCGCACCTTAAAACAGCGAGTTGACGCACACGAAGTATCGGGAAATCTTGATAGCTGGAAGCCTAACCCCAACGAGAAAATTAAGGGCTTCCCGGTTATTTGGCCTTTCCGAAGTAATGGCTCTCTTTCAACATGGCAACTAGCACCGGATAAACTTCTAGCTCTAGCAAAAGAAGGATTTGTGAGGATACGGCCTCAAGTAAACGGACCAGGAGGTAATCCCTTTTCCATAAACTACATCAAGAGCGGAAATCAAGCCAAGATTCGTGCAGGCACAATCCCGGTATTAGGACGAGAGCCAAACGAGGGCGCACTGATTCTAGGGGAGTCAACGCGCAATGTGATACCAAAGACCGTCTGGAAACGTCTTAGACACGATGCGGGAAAATGGGGGTCTAGAGCTATACGAGAAGCTCTGGGCAATGTCTCGTTCGATTACGCCAAGTCACCATATGCGGTCTTCGATACTCTACATTCCGTTGTAGGAAATAATCCCAATACACTTATCCTTGACTTTTTTGCTGGTTCGGGAACCACACTCATCGCGACTGCGCTACTCAACGAACAAGACAAGGGCAATCGCCGGTGCATTCTTGTTACAAATAATGAGGTGACTGAGCGCGTTGCGAAGGACCTAAACGAGCACGGGCTTTTCACGAATGACGAAGAATATGAAAAAAACGGGATATGTCAATCCGTTACTTTCCCTCGGTGTAAATATGTCATAAACGGCAAGCGAGACGATGGAACGGAATTGCAAGGTGCTTATTTGAATGGCCGCGAAATGAAAGATGGTTTCGCGGAAAACTTGGAATACTTTAAACTCGATTTCCTTGACCCCAACTCAGTCGCTTACGGCGACCAGTTCGAGGCTATCGTCCCCATCCTCTGGTTCATGGCAGGTGCACAGGGCGAAATGGAAATGGTACGGGGGCGCGGCAAATGGTTCATGCCCAAACACTCGCCCTATGCCGTGCTACTCAAAGAGGAGCATTTCACCGAGTTCAAGCACGCGCTGGCCGATCGCGAGGATATTACCCATGTCTTGCTCGTCACCGATTCCGAAGAGGCTTACCGCGACATGATCACCGGTCTTCCGGGCAAGCCTCACACGCGGATACTCTACAAGAGCTATCTCGATAATTTCCGCATCAACATGGAGCAGCCCTTGTGAATATCGAGCTAAAAGGATTCCAGGAAACGGCAGCCCGCACTATGCGCCAGCACGTTGAACTAGCACGTTTCAATATGAACTCAGGCGGCACGAGTGCCCTCGTACTCAGTTCCCCCACCGGCTCCGGCAAAACGGTGACGGTCACCGCGTTGATGGAATGGCTCTATGATGGTTTCGAGTCCTTCCCGCCCAATCCGTATGCCACTTTTCTCTGGCTCTCGGATTCGCCCGAATTGAACGAGCAGAGCCGTCAAAAGATTCTCCACCAGTCTAGCGTCTTTCTCGCCCATCGCCTGGTCACGATCGAACCGCCCTTTAGCCAGCGCGAATTAGAGCCGGGCCGGGTCTATTTCCTCAACACCCAAAAGCTGGGCAAGGATAGCCTCTTGACCAAACGCGGCGATGGCCGCGATTACACCATCTGGGACACCATCCAGAACACCGCCAGCAAACGCCCGCGCGATTTCTTCCTGATCATCGACGAAGCCCATCGCGGCATGACCCAATCCCGCATTGCCCAGAATCAAGCCCAGACCATCGTTCAGCGTTTCATCAAGGGCGAACGCGAAGTCGGCCTGCAGCCGGTCAAGCTCATCATCGGCATGAGCGCGACCCCCGAACGCTTTACCGGACTGATCGGCCAAACCGGGCGGGTATCACTCGTCTCATTGATCGAGGCGCAGGATGTCAAGGATTCCGGTCTCCTCAAAGACCGCATCATTCTCTATCATCCCGACGAGAGCCAGCCCGCTGACACGTCCATGCTGGAAGAAGCGGCCCGGCAATGGAAGCGGTTCTCGGATGCGTGGCGCACCTATGGCGAGTCGCAAGGACTTGTCGGGATCGTCGAGCCGGTGCTCGTCATTCAGGTCGAGGATGGCACAGGTGACAAGCTGACCACTACGGACCTACCAAAAGTCATCGAGGTTATCGAGCGCGTCACCGGCGTCCTGCCCGAAAGCGCATGGGCGCATTCCTTCCAGGACGACAAGACCGTCGAGGTGAATGGCCGGCGCATCCGCAAATTGGACGCCTCCGCCATTCAAGACGACCCGCAGGTGAAAATCGTCCTCTTTAAAATGAGTCTCACCACCGGCTGGGATTGCCCCCGCGCCGAAGTGATGATGTCCTTCCGCAGGGCAAAAGACCACACCCTGATTGCCCAGCTTGTCGGGCGCATGGTCCGTACCCCGTTAGCGCGCAAGATCGAGGGCAGCGATTTTCTCAACACCGTCTCTCTTTACCTCCCACACTATGACCGTCACGGTCTCGCGGCCATTCTCGACAAGCTCCAGAATCCCGACCCCGAAACCGGCGTCGCTGTCCAGGTCGAAAGCGGTTCCGATCTCGCCACGTATATCCGCGCGCCGGGGCAGGACACGGTATTCGCCAAACTGGGAACACTCTCCAGCTATCGAATCGAGCGCGCCCCCCAAATCTCCAACGTCCGCCGTCTGATGAAACTCTCCCGCTTGCTCACCTTTGATCGCGTCGCGGGGGACGCACTCCCCGAGGCCAAATCGCTCGTGATCAATACCCTCAACGCCGAATCCGCCCGGCTCTCGCATGACCCCGCCTTTATCGGCAACATGGCCGCGAATCAGGAAATCGAGGCGCGCGAGGTGAGCGTTGCCTATGGCGAGTGGGAGGAGACCGGAACGGCGAACAAGATCAAAATCAAGGCCACGCCTGAAAACATCGAGGACCTGTTCAATCAAGCATCGCGCGTCCTGGGCGAAGGCTTGCACATGGAATACTGGCGCGCCCACAAAGACCCGGATGACCCGTACAAGGCCAAGCTGCAACTGGCAGGCATTGTCCAGGACAGGCAGGCGATGCAAATGCTTGAACAGGTTGCAGGGGAAAGGATTAAAGCCCTCTTTGAACGGCATCAGGGCGCGATCCGTGCGCTGCCGTCGAGCAAACAAGAAAACTATAACCGGGTCCGGCGCGCCGCCAAGATTCCCGAACCCGAAACCCTCTTTTTCCCGCCCGACCTCCCGCTGAGCCGCGAGCATCCCGAATGGCCCAAACACCTCTACGTCAACGCCAACGGCA
>JBAVQS010000081.1:0-2877 GCA_049694275.1 Anaerolineae bacterium
CAAGGATACGTGATGGCTGGACTGGCACGCACGCGCCGCTCGCAAAAGCGTCTCTGGGCATGCATCTTTGGTTCTGACCTGCCGTGGCGGCACAAGCGCGGACATTAATTAATCAAAACTCTGTAATTCAAGCGATTCTGAATTCGAGCAACGGGGCATTTGCGAGTCGGTAACTTGGCCGCGCATCAAGTATGTCATTGAGGGTTATCGAGCAGATGGGACGGAACTTCCCGGAATCTATCTGGATGGCCGTGAATTGAAGGACGGGTATTTTGCGAACGCGCAATACTTCAAACTCGACTTTCTCGACCCCAACTCCGTCGCCTACGGCGAACAGTTTGAAGCCATCGTCCCCGTCCTCTGGCTCATGGCAGGCGCGCAGGGCGAAATAGAAACGGTACGAGGGCGCGGCAAATGGTTCATGCCCAAACACTCCCCCTATGCCGTCCTCCTCAAAGAAGAATACTTTACCGAGTTCAAGCACGCCCTGGCCGAGCGCCCCGACATTACCCATGTCTTGCTCGTCACCGATTCCGAAGAGGCTTACCGCGACATGATCGCCGATCTTCCGGGCAAGCCTCACACCCGAATGCTCTACAAGAGCTATCTCGACAATTTCCGCATCAACATGGAATCGTAATGTCATTGCGAATCCTAATGTCATTGCGAGCAAAGCGAAGCAATCTCGATAACTTGCACATGAACATGGAATCGTAATGTCATTGCGAGGAGCGTCCATCGTAATGTCATTGCGAGGAGCGTCCTTTGCGACGAAGCAATCTCGATAACTTGCACATCAATATGGAGCAATCCCTGTGAATATCGAGCTAAAAGGTTTTCAGGAAACAGCCGCCCGCAAGATGCGCGACGATGTTCAGGCGGCACAAAGCCTCATTGGCGTGGATCGTAGCGTTGCCCTTGTCCTCAGTTCACCCACCGGCTCCGGCAAAACGGTCACGGTCACCGCGTTGATGGAATGGCTCTATGACGGTTTCGAGTCTTTCCCGCCCAATCCGCAGGCCACCTTTCTCTGGCTCTCGGATTCGCCCGAATTGAACGAGCAAAGCCGCCAAAAGATTCTCCATCAATCCAGCGTCTTTCCCGCCCATCGCCTGGTCACGGTCGAGCCGTCCTTTAGCCAGCGCGAATTTGAACCGGGCCGGATTTATTTCCTCAACACCCAAAAACTCGGCAAGGATAGTCTCTTGACCAAGCGCGGCGATGGCCGCGATTACACCATCTGGGACACCATCCAGAACACCGCCAGCAAACGCCCGCGCGATTTCTTCCTCATCATCGACGAGGCCCATCGCGGCATGACCCAATCCCGCATTGCCCAGAATCAAGCCCAGACCATCGTTCAGCGTTTCATCAAGGGCGAACCCGAAGTGGGCTTGCACCCGGTCAAGCTCATCATCGGCATGAGCGCCACCCCTGACCGTTTTACCCAACTCATCGGCCCGACCGGGCGGGTGGCTTTGCCTAGCACGATCAATCCTGATGATGTGCGCGATTCCGGTCTCCTCAAAGACCGCATCATCCTCTATCATCCCGACGAGAGCCAACCTGCCGACACATCCATGCTGGAAGAAGCGGCCCGGCAATGGCAGCGGTTCTCGGATTCGTGGCGCACCTATGGCGATTCGCAAGGGCTTGCCGCGACCGTCGAGCCGGTCCTCGTCATTCAGATCGAGGATGGCACAGGCGACAAGCTGACCAATACCAATCTGGCAGAAGTGATCGAGGTTGTCGAGCGCGTCACCGGCGTCCTGCCCGAACCCGCATGGGCGCATTCCTTCCAGGACGACAAGACCGTCGAAGTGAATGGCCGTCGCATCCGCAAATTGGACGCCTCTGCCATCCAGGACGACCCGCAGGTCAAAATCGTCCTTTTCAAAATGAGCCTCACCACCGGCTGGGATTGCCCCCGCGCCGAAGTCATGATGTCCTTTCGCAGGGCCAAAGACCACACCCTGATTGCCCAGCTTGTCGGGCGCATGGTCCGCACCCCGTTAGCGCGCAAAATCGAGGGCAGCGACTTTCTCAACACCGTCTCCCTCTATCTCCCGCACTATGACCGTCACGGTCTCGCCGCGATTCTGACCAAGCTCCAGAATCCCGACCCCGAAACCGGCGTCGCCGTCCAGGTCGAAAGCGGTTCCGATCTCGTCACCTACATGCGCGCCCCGGCGCAGGATGCCGTGTTTGCCAGACTCGGCGCGCTTCCCAGCTATCGGATTGAGCGCACCCCCAAATCCTCCAATGTTCGCCGCCTGATGAAACTTTCCCGCCTGCTCACCTTTGATCGCGTCGCAGGCGGCGCACTACCCGATGCCAAATCGCTCGTTATTAACACCCTCAACGCCGAGTCCACCCGTCTCTCCCACGACCCCGCCTTTATCGGCAACATGGCCGCGAATCAGGAAATCGAAGTGCGCGAGGTGAGCGTCGCCTATGGCGAGTGGGACGACACCGGAACGGCGAACAAGATCAAGATCAAGGCCACGCCCGAAAACATCGAGGACCTGTTCAATCAGGCATCGCGCGCCCTGGGCGAAGGCTTGCACATGGAATACTGGCGCGCCCACAAAAACCCCGACGATCCCGACCAGGCCAAGCTGCAACTCGCAGGCATTACCCAGGACAAACCGGCCATGCAAACGCTCGAACAGATTGCCGGCGCGCAGATTCAATCCCTCTTCACCCAATATCACGCCGCCATCCAATCCTTGCCGTCGAGCAAACAGGAGAACTATAACCGGGTCCGGCGCGCCGCCAAGATTCCCGAACCCGAAACCCTCTTTTTCCCGCCCGACCTCCCGCTGAGCCGCGAGCATCCCGAATGGCCCAAACACCTCTACGTCAACGCCAACGGCA
>JBAVQS010000082.1:0-22968 GCA_049694275.1 Anaerolineae bacterium
TGCACCTGGGAGCGCAAGTGACCGGCGTGGACAGCGCGCGAAAACTGGACCTCCTGCGCTCGCTGGGTGTAGAGCAGGTCATTGATTACACCCGGGAAGATTTCACCAAAAGCGGCAAGACCTACGATGTGATTTTCGATGTGGTCGGCAAGAGTTCCTTTTCAGGCAGTATCAGATCGCTCAATCAAAACGGGCGCTATCTTTTGGTAAACCCCGGGCTGTCTCAAATGGCTCGTGCGCGATGGACCCCCAAAAGCAAACAGGTCATCATGGGAGCAGCCGACCACAAGAGAGAAGATTTACTCTTCCTCAAAGCGCTGATCGAAGCGGGTAAGATCAAATCGGTGATTGATCGAAGCTATCCGTTGGAACAAATGGCCGAGGCTCATCGCTATGTCGAAACAGGGCAAAAAACAGGGAATGTAGTCATCACCTTGCACAATCCCCCTGCGCGCGTATAATCAGGATAGAAAAACCTCACTGGAGTCTCCCATGCCCCGTAAACCCAAACCCGCCCCAGCATCCAGGGCGCGCAAACGCCCGGCGTATCGCGTTCGGAAGCAGGCCGCGCCGCCACCCGACGAGGCGCACGGGCGCGAGCGCGAGATCGAGTCCTACCAGCATACGCAGGCCGAGCGCGTGAATAACCCACCCGTGGGAATCCTGCACGCGGATAACGACCCGGACCTCGCCGCCGGCCAGAAAACGTATGCTTACGACCCGCACCTCGATCCGTCGCTCCAATGGGCCGGCAAAGCCGAGCATACCTCGTTCGCCGTGCCGACCGTCTCGCTCCACGTCCACGAGCGCATCGATCCCCGCACGATCGTCGAGGCCGTTCGCAAGCGCGAGGAGCAAGAGGAACCGCCGCTCTATCAACAGCTCTCCATGTTCAGCACCGCGCGCGAGAACCCACCCTACCGCGAGGCCATCGAGTTTTACAAGCACCGGCACAATTGGTCGAACCGGCTCATCGCGGGCGACAGCCTCATCGTCATGAACTCGCTCCTGGAAAAAGAGGGAATGGCGGGGCAGGTGCAGATGATTTACCTGGACCCACCCTATGGGATCAAGTACGGAAGCAACTTTCAGCCCTTCGTGAACAAGCGCGATGTCAAGGACGGCAAGGACGAGGATCTGACGCAAGAACCCGAGATGGTCAAAGCATTCCGCGACACCTGGGAGCTGGGCATCCACTCCTACCTGACCTATCTCCGCGACCGCTTGCTGCTCGCCAAGGAACTGCTGCACGAGAGCGGCAGCGTCTTTGTGCAGATCAGCGACGAGAATGTGCACCGCGTGCGAATGCTAATGGATGAAGTATTCGGAGCTGATAATTTCACAAGTCTCATCTCATACCAGACATCAGTAAGTGCAGGCGCACGGACTCTAGATAAGGTTTCAGATTATGTTATTTGGTACGCCAAGAATAAGGATGCGATCAAGTTTAGAAATCTATTTCGCGCACTGACGCCCGGAGAAGAAGGGGCAACAAGATTTAACAAAATCGAATCCCCAGACCATAAAGAATGGCGGCATCTATCGGACGAGGAGAGACGGGATCGGGACAAGATACCTGACGGTTGGAGGCTTTTCACAGACCAGGGCCTGACATCGCGCGGTTCAGGCTCCGAAAAGACTATGGCGGCTTTCAATTTTGGGGGACAAGAGTTTTTTCCGCCGGCAGGCCATTGGAGAACTGGAATCGACGGCCTTACTATCCTTGCCAAAAAGGGGCGCATTATTCAAGCGGGATCAACTATAAGGTACAAGAAGTACTTCGACGATTTCCCATTTCTGTCATTGACTAACATCTGGAGCGACACAGGCGGAGGGATTCAAAGCCGGTCTGACCCCAAAATCTATGTTGTTCAGACCACTAACAAAATTATCGAACGTTGCATGTTAATGACCACCGACCCTGGGGACCTCGTCTTCGACCCAACTTGCGGCAGTGGCACGACGGCCTACGTTGCCGAGCAGTGGGGCCGCCGCTGGATCACCTGCGACACATCGCGCGTCGCTATTGGCTTGGCAAAGCAGCGGGTCATGACCGCACTCTTTGACTATTACGAGCTTGCGCGCTCTGACGAGGGCGTAGACAGCGGGTTTCGCTACAAGACTGTCCCACATGTCTACCTGGAATCCCTCGCAAAGAATGAAGAACCTCCAATTGAAACACTATTCGACTGTCCATTCACTGATAACTCCAAAGCCCGTGTCACCGGCCCATTCACCGTCGAAGCCGTCCCCGCGCCCACCGTAAAACCGCTGGCCGACCTTGAAACCGAACCCGTCGCCGACGAGTCCATTGCGCGGGGCGGCGAAACGCTCCGCCAGTCCCAGTGGCGCGACGAACTGCTCCGCACCGGCCTGCGCGGCAAGGGCGGCAACAAGATCGAATTCACCCGCGTCGAGCCCCTCACCGGCACGCGCTGGCTCCACGCCGAGGCCGAAACCCGCCCCTCTCCCGTTGACGGCGTCAGTCCTCGACGAGAGGAGGGAGGGGTTGGGGGTGGGGGTAAGCCGCAAAAGGTCGTCGTTTCGTTCGGCTCTGCCTTTGCCCCCCTCGAACAGCGGCAGGTCGAACTGGCTATGGAGGAAGCCGAATCCCTCGTCCCCAAGCCCAAGCTCGTCGTCTTTGCCGCGTTCCAGTTCGACCCCGAAGCCGCCAAAGACATCGAAGAGACCAAATGGCCGGGCGGAACGATTCTCAAAGCCCAGATGAACACCGACCTCCTGACCGACGACCTCAAAAAGAAACGCGCCAGCAACGAGTCCTTCTGGCTCATCGGTCAGCCCGACGTAACCCTCGACAGGATCAAGACCGGAGAGCACAAAGGCAAATACCGCGTCGCCGTCCACGGGTTCGACTATTACAACCCCCGCACCGGCAACATCGAATCCGGGGGCACCGCGCAGATTGCCATGTGGCTGCTCGACCCCGATTACGACGGGCGCTCACTCTTTCCCCGCCAGGTCTTTTTCCCCATGGCGAACGAAAAAGAGGGCTGGGCCAGGCTCGCCCGCAACCTCAAGGCCGAAATCGACGAAGAGCTCATCGAAGCCTATCGCGGCACCGAATCGCTCCCCTTTGAGGCAGGCAAGCATCGGCGCGTGGCCGTCAAGATCGTGGACGATAGAGGGATAGAGAGCTTGAAGGTGGTGGAGGTGGAGTAGTAGCCAACCCGCCCAATGCCATTGTCATGCCAAACGCCATTTGTCATGCCGAACGCCGGTTGTCATGCTGAACGCAGTGAAGCATCTCGCTCGGCGGGCACGGGATTCTTCGCCCTGCTCAGAATGACAGCGCGGGTGTCATGCCGAATACACGTATCGCCTATGCCTACCAACCAGTACCATATCTACATCATGACCAACCGGTCGCGTACCCTTTACACGGGCGTTACAAACGACCTCATGCGACGGGTCTATGAGCACAAGCACAAGCTCGTGCCCGGCTTTACCAGCAAATACAACATCACCCTGCTTGTCTATCACGAAACCTTTCCCGACATTAACCAGGCAATTGCACGAGAGAAACAGATCAAAGGCTGGGTGCGCTCTAAAAAGATTGCGCTGATCGAATCCGCGAATCCCGAATGGAAAGACCAGAGCGCAGAGTGGTTTAAAGAAGCATAGCCTATGCCACAAGAAAAAATCGACCACCTCATCGTCAAATCGCCTTATGACGAGCCGAAATATCACTGGCGGCAGGACCCGAACGTCAAAGAGTTTGGCAAGCAAGAAGGAAAAACAAGTGAGTACTCTATCACGTGATACAACTCCTGACGCCGAACGTGTCCAGTTTCGCATCTGGCGCGAGATGCCCGCGTGGCGCAAGTTGGAACTCGTGTGCGAGATGAATGCAACTCTACGCACGCTCACGCTTGCCGGGCTGCGTGATCGCTATCCGCAAGCGACCAAGCCGGAACTGATGCGGCGTCTTGCCGACCTGACGCTGGGTTCCGAATTGGCGGCGAAGGTCTATGGGCCACTGGACGAACAGGAGGAGCGGGGATGATTCCGGAGCAGATTGCCATCACCTTGCAGGTCATCCAGGTGCTGGACACACTCGGCGTGCCCTACTTGATCGGGGGATCATTAGCCAGCACCCTGCACGGGGAACCACGCGCTTCATTAGATGTCGATCTCGTTGCCGATCTGGAAGGCAAGCAGGTAGCGCCCCTGGCTCTGGCCCTGAGCCAGGAATTCTATTTGGACCAGGATGCGGCGCGCGAGGCCATCCGGACACAGGGAAGCTTTAATCTCATCCACTATGGGACCGGTTTCAAGGTGGACATTTTTATCCGCAAGCGGCGACCGTTCGACGACGCCCAATTCAATCGCCGCCGGCTGGTCGTGCTTGCGACTGACCCGGAACGCACCGCATTCGTCGCCAGCCCCGAAGACTCGATCCTCGCCAAGCTGGAATGGCACCGGCTGGGGGGTGAGGTGTCGGACCGGCAGTGGCGTGATGTACTGGGAATGATTCGCGCGCAAGGGGCGAGGCTCGATCGCGATTATCTGGAACGAATGGCGCAGCAAATGGGACTCGCCGATTTGCTCGCGCATGCGATGGAAAAAGCAGGCTGAGGCACAAGACGAATGCCGCAAGAAAAAATCGACCACCTCATCATCAACTCGCCTTATGACGAGCCGAAATATCATTGGCGACAAGACCCCAACACCCTGCTCTTTGAAAAGGTCGAGGGCCGCCGCGAGGCCGGGTTCGTCAAGGCGGACCCGAATGCCAAAACCCCCAGCCAGCAAGGGACGTTCGTGCCGATTCCGCTCGTCGAAAAGATCCGCCCGCGCGTCAAGGCGTGGCGCGAGGGCGGATATGCCGGGGTGACGGGCGTGACGAAACGACTCGTCGAGCACTGGTATAACCTCTCCGAGCGTCACGAGGACCGCCGCCTGTTCTTTTGCCAGCTCGAAGCGATGGAAACGCTCATCTGGCTCGCGGAAGCGCCGCGGGCGGATGTCGTCGGGATTGACGTTCCGGGCGACGGAGGCGAATTCCGGCGGCTGTGCAGCAAGCTGGCGACCGGCTCGGGCAAGACGACCGTCATGGCGATGCTCATCGCGTGGCATACGCTCAACAAGGTGGCCGACCCCGGCAACGCCGGCTACTCGAAAAACTTTCTCGTCGTCACCCCCGGCTTGACGGTCAAACGGCGCTTGCAGGTGCTCAAGCCCTCTGCGCCGGGCAACTATTACGACGAGTTCGGGATCGTCCCATCGGGGCTGCGCGACAAGCTGAACCAGGCGCGCGTCCTCATCCACAACTGGCACACGCTCGAATGGGAGACCGAGACCGAGCTTGCCAAAAAGAAAACGGTGGACAAGCGCGGGCCGATGAGCGATACGGCCTATGCCCGCGCGGTGCTGAACGAATTGGGCGGCGCGCAGAACCTGGTCGTCATCGACGACGAGGCGCACCACGCCTGGCGCGTCCCTCCGGGCGCGCAGTCCATTCGGTCTAGCAAGGAAGAGATCGAACAGGCGACGGTGTGGGTCGGCGGGCTGGACCGCATTCATCGCGTCCGGGGCATTCTGACCACCTTTGATTTCTCCGCGACGCCCTATGCGTCGATTGGCAAGCGCGGGTCGGAGGAGGCGCTCTTTGACTGGATCGTCAGCGACTTTGGACTGAACGATGCCATCGAATCGGGCCTCGTCAAGACGCCGCGCGTCGTCATCCGCGACGACGGCAAGCTGACCCAGGAATACAAATCGCGCTTTTACCACATCTACCCCTGGGTGCGCGAGGACATCAACCGCCGCGAGCCGGAGACGACGCCCCTGCCCGACCTCGTCGTGAATGGGTATGCCCTGCTCGGCAAGGACTGGCTCGAAACAGCCCGGCGCTGGCAGGCCGATGGGTTGCAGACTCCACCGGTGATGATCACGGTTGCCAATCGCACCGAGACCGCCGCGCGGGTCAAGCACGCCTTTGACCACAACCGCATTCATATTGACGAGCTCTGCGCGCCCGACCTGACGGTCCATATCGATTCCAAGGTCCTTGAAATGGCCGAGGAGCAGGAGGACGCGGAGGAAAACCCTCAGGGTCTTGGAGACCCTGAGGGTTTGGAAACGGAAGCGCCCGAGCGCAAGCGATCCAAAAAGGAACAGGCAGCCGCGCTGCGCGAGATGGTGGACACGGTAGGCAAGGTCGGCAAACCGGGCGAAAAGATCCAGAACGTCATCTCGGTCGGGATGCTCTCGGAGGGCTGGGACGCCAAGACTGTGACGCACATCATGGGCCTGCGCGCGTTCAACAGCCAGCTTTTATGTGAGCAGGTGGTCGGGCGCGGTCTACGCCGCACCTCCTACGATGTGAACAAGGAGACGGGTCTCTTTGAGCCGGAATACGTCAACATCTTTGGCGTCCCGTTCACCTTTATGCCCCATGAGGAGACCGAGGAGACCGAGCCGCGCGTGGCCCAGCCCAAGTTTCCGGTCGAGCCGGCGGCCGGCAAAAAGCAGTTCGAGATCTGCTGGCCGAATGTTCTCCGCGTCGAGCACGTCTACAAGCCGCAGCTTGCGCTGGACCTGGCGAATGTGCCATCCCTGTATATCGACGCCTGGCAGACTGCGACGCTCGCCGAACTTGCGCCCGTCGTAGACGGTCAACCGGATGTGACGCGGGTCTCGGAGATCGACCTCAACGTGTTGGGGCAGCGTTACCGGACGCAGAAAATCATCTTTGAAACGGCGCGCGACATTTACGACCAGATGCAGCCTGCGTGGAAGGGCAACAAGGAATTGTTGCTGGCGCAGTTGATCCGCCTCGTCGAGCAATTCGTCAAGTCGGGCAAGATTCGCATTCACCCCCCGCTCTTTAACCAGGATGACCTGCGCCGCCGCATTGTCATCACGCTC
The DNA here is from genome assembly GCA_049694275.1 of Anaerolineae bacterium. GTDB lineage: Bacteria > Chloroflexota > Anaerolineae > UBA4142 > SHND01 > JBAVQS01. The sequence continues at coordinate 6,892 of JBAVQS010000082.1, forward strand.
AACATGACGAAAGTCGTGCAGCACCTCTGGGAGGCGCTGCGCTTTGAAAACACCCAGGCCCTCGAACTGGTGGTCGATCAGGAGCGCCCGGTGCGCTCGACCGGCGACATGCGCCCGTGGTGGACCTCACGGTATCGCTATCCGGGGATGAAATCGCACATCAACGTCACGGTCTTTGACAGCACCTGGGAGGCGAGCGAAGCGCAGGAATTCGACCGCAATGAGAACGTGACGACCTGGGTCAAGAACGACCATCTCGGCTTTGCCATCTATTATACCTACCAGGGCATTCCCCACACTTACTATCCCGACTTTATCCTGTCCCTGGCGAACGGCGATTATCTCGTGCTCGAAACGAAAGGCAAGGATGACCAGCAGAACCGCACCAAGCGCGAGTTCCTGGACGAGTGGGTCCGGGCGGTGAACGCGCAGGGGGGCTTTGGCAGGTGGCGGTGGGCCGTCTCGAAAAGCCCCGCGGACATACGGGGTTTGCTGAGTCAGAATGCCGGCTAGCGCGCAAGAAATATTGGACGTATTTCGACGATCAAGGAGTCCACATGACACATATCCAACCCGACGGCTTTCTCGCCGTCCCGCCCACCGGCAAGGGACCCGGTGTATTGGTCCTCCATGCCTGGTGGGGGCTGAATGACACAATCAAGGCTTTCTGCACGCGCCTGACTGAGTCCGGTTTCGTGGCCTTCGCCCCGGACCTCTATCATGGCAAGGTCGCAGACATCATTGCCAATGCGGAAAAATTGGGCCAGGCTCTCGACGCCAACCATCTCCAGGCCAAAGCGGACATCGCGGAGGCAACAAAGTTTCTCGACGAACGAGCTGGCCCGAACGACCAGCGCCTTGCGGTGATTGGCTTTTCGTTGGGCGCTTATTATGCCCTGGACCTTGCCGCCGCCGATCCCGAGCGCATTCGTTCCGTCGTCCTCTTTTACGGGACCGGGGGCAGCGACTTGAACAATTCGAGAGCAGCCTACCTCGGTCACTTTGCCGAGCAAGATGAGTACGAGCCCAAATCGAACGTCGACGAATTGGAGGAATCCCTCAAGCGCGCAGGCCGCCCGGTGACTTTCTATCGTTATAGTGGCGCGGGACACTGGTTCTTTGAGCCTGATCGCGTGCAGGCATACAATCAAGCGGCAGCCAGCTTGGCGTGGGACCGAACCCTGGCTTTCCTGAAACGTTCCTCCACTTGACCGCAGCCATAGACGGGGTTCTTTTTTATAGCATGAGGAGGTTCACTTATGGCTATGACGCCAGCTACTAGCGCTCCGCCTGCGTCGGGACGGCCCTCGCACACGTTCGGGGAGATTCTTCGTGACGCGACTCGCTATTGGGAGTATCGCCGTATCGCATACAACCTGGTGCTGGTTGCTTTGGTCGTCGTCTTTGTGGTAAGGACCTGGCCTCATTTTCAGCCGGCCTTGAATCTGCAATCCCTTCCACCGCTCTTGATCCTTGCGGCGATCGCGAACATTTTATACTGCGCCGCTTACCTGGCCGATCTTCCATTGCAGCTCTCTACCTTTGGAGGCGCCTATCGCCGTTGGCGTTGGGTCTTCTGGCTGGCAGGAACCCTCCTGGCGCTCCTCGTGACTGAATACTGGATCGGGGACGAGATCTATCCTTATGTGAAATGAGGATGCACGCGAGGCTCGTTGCTCTTATCAGGAAAGGAGTCCACGATGCCGTCGTCAGATTTGAACCTCACATCGGAAATCCTTTGGCAGTCTGCCCTTTTCACCGCGCTGATTGACCTGGCGCTGGTCTTGTTCTTGCTCTGGCGCATCAAACCCCGTACTTTCCATGAGCTCAAATGGGCCATTGTAGCCGTCTCCTCAATCTCTTGGGGCGTCTTGGCTGTGGCCTTGCTCTATGGATTCTGGGATTCTTACTACCGTTACTTTTACCCTGATTCAGCCCGCTGGTTGAGCGCAATCATCGTCGTGGTTTTTGGCGTCAACGGGTTTGTCTTGTGGTGGTTAGCGTTACGCCTACCAGGAAATCCTACTGCGACCTTTTGCCTTCTGGGTGGAGTGGAAGGTTTGCTCGAACATGCGTGGGGTATCTATGGCCTAGGAATCCTGGTCAAGGTTCCAATGCTGCAAAATGCCGGCGCCCTCTCCATTTTTGTCTTTTCGTTCTTTGAATACGTGTTTTATTGGGGAATCGTTCTGGGGATCGCCGCCCTGGTTTCAAGAGCGTGGCGCGAGTGGAAAAAGCAGAGGCAAGGCCAGGCGAAGGTCGCGTAACATGCGCGACCCGGTGGCTCATTATCGTTGTGTCTTGCCGCCCTCGCCGCCTGCCGCGAACGGGGTAAACGGGCAAATCAACAGAGCATGACCCTGAACGCGACGATTTGTTTATGGACCCTCGTAGATGGAATTCGCAGCAATCCAAAGCAAAGCCGACCTCCGTCGGCTGGGGAAGCCAGTCTGCGGAGGCAGACTTTGCCTTGCGTTGCTGCGGTTTCTAACCGCCAGTCCAGTTCGCCCCCAAGTTGAACTGCACCCAATCCGGCGATGCCCTATCCGTTGACGCCCATTGCTGCTATAATTCCGAATATACTGTAGTGAAACCGATTCACCAGGAGACCGAGATGAGCCCAGCTTGGAAAGAAATCCTTTGGCGCCAATTCGGCGCCGCCATCGAAACGCTGCAAAATGCCTTGAACGCTTGCTCCGACGAGCTCTGGCACGCGCGCCTGTATCACGAGTCAACCTCACCGCCCGAATTTGGCCGGTTCTGGTACATTGTCTATCACACCATTTTTTGGCTCGACTATTACTGCTCCGATTCGGCAGAAGGATTCGCTCCTCCCGCGCCCTTTACCACCTCCGAAATGGAAATGGATGCGGCGCCGCCGGAGCGGGCATACACAAAACAGGAACTGCAAGTCTATCTGGACCATGCGCGGAACAAGTGCAGAGCAAAAATCGAGAGCCTTGCAGACGAAAACGAGCCCCAGCGTATTCGGGAGAACTGGCGCGTCAAGACGGTCGCGGAGCTGATGCTCTATACCATGCGGCATACTCAGGAGCACGCCGCTGAGTTGAACCTGCTCCTGGGGCAGAAAACCGGCTCGGCGCCCGGCTGGGTCGGGCAGGTTACGCTGGGCTAGCCCAGCCATTCTTGTATGTAAAAAAGGAGAATTATTTATGACCGTCCAGGCGACTTTCGGATTTTTGCTGGAATATGTAACGGACGTTGAAGCAGCTAAACAATTCTATACGGATGTGATTGGCCTCAAGGTCGAGCGGTATCACCCCACCTATGTCCAGTTCAAGAACTTTGCCATCGCCAGCGATGAATCGTTGAGCGGCAACCGTTCCCCTGAACAGTATTGGCTCGTCGACGATGCCGAGCAGGCTTTTAATGAGCTGTCTCAAAAAGCAGAGATCGTGTTTCCACTCACGCAAAAGGCCTTTGGCAAGGTCTTTGCTGTCAAGGACCCGGCCGGCCAGCCCCTCTACTTGCTCGAATTCTCCAGGACCAGGCCCAGCCAACCGGCCTCATGATAAGTGATGCAGCCAGGCCCGCCCCGATTTCCCAGGGGGCGGGCTTCGCATCCTTCGCGGTTCAATCTCTACCCCCAACTACGCGACTATTCAACCATCCGACCTCCTCCTCATTTCGGACTGAATTTCTTACACCGGTTTAACGCGAACCTACTTGATTGTACAAGCAAGCGGCGTATAATGAGCATGCGCCGCTAGAACAATAGTGCTAAACGAGGAAGAGGGAAAATCGTGACGATTTCGAGTAAGGAAAGGAGACAGGACGATGCGAAAAATTACCCCGCATTTATGGTTCGACCAAGAAGCGAAAGAAGCTGCGCAGTTCTATACTTCCATCTTTGCCAATTCCCGGATCACGCACATGACGACGATTCATGGGGTTCCCTCTCCGACGGGAGACAGCGATATCGTCGCTTTCGAACTCATGGGCCAACCGTTCATGGCCATCAGCGCCGGCCCGGATTTCAAAATGAATCCGTCGATATCGTTCATCGTCAATTTCGATCCATCCCGCGATCGAAATGCGCATAAGAATCTTGACGCCGCGTGGGACCAGTTGTCGCCGGGCGGTACGGTCTTGATGCCACTCCAAGAGTATCCGTTTAGCAAGCACTATGGCTGGCTCCAGGACCGGTACGGAGTGTCGTGGCAACTGATGCTCACCAATCCCGATGGTGAGGAGCGGCCCGAAATTGTGCCGTCGCTGTTGTTTGTTGGGAATGTCTGTGGCAAGGCCGAAGAAGCCATCAAATTCTATCTCTCGGTATTCCAACACTCCCCAACCGAATCCGCGCGGCGTGAATCAAAAATGGGCGCGATCATGCGCCACGGCGCAGGCCAGGCGCCGGACAAAGAAGGAACGGTGGCGTTCGCTGACGTTGAACTCGCGGGGACGTGGTTCGCCGGCATGGACAGCGCGCTCGAACACGGGTTTGCTTTCAACGAAGCGCTATCGCTCCTCATCCCCTGCGAGACGCAAGCGGAAATCGATTATTATTGGGACAAGCTCTCGGCTGATCCAAAAGCAGAACAATGCGGGTGGCTCAAGGATCGGTACGGGGTGTCGTGGCAAGTCTGGCCGACAATCATCGGTGAAATGATGGCCAAGGGGATGCCCGAGCAAATCGCGCGCTTGACTCAAGCGTTCCTGCCGATGAAGAAATACGAGATAATAAAACTAAGAGAAGCGTACGAAAATGAAGGATTCATAGACACCAGCTCCCGTTCTCCTGTATAATCGACGGCGAACACATGTTCTCTAGCCGTTGTTAAAAGGAATATTAAAGGAGAGGAATCATGAAATTACTGCTCACTTCTGCTGGCATCAAGAACACGAGCATCCACAACGCGCTGGTCAACCTACTGGGCAAACCGATTGCCGAGTCTAGCGCCCTTTGCATTCCCACCGCGTCGTACGCCAGGCCCGGCGGCGCCAATAGGGCATATCAGTTCATCACCGGACAAGCCACAACCCCCATGTGCGAACTGGGGTGGAAGTCTATGGGCGTGCTGGAGCTCACCGCGCTGCCCAGCATCGAAAAAGAGATTTGGGTCCCCATGGTCAAGGAGACTGACGTCCTGCTGGTGAACGGTGGCGATCCCATGTATCTGTGCTACTGGATGCAACAGTCCGGACTGGCGGACCTCTTGCCGTCGCTGCGCGAGACGGTCTATGTGGGACTGAGCGCCGGGAGCATGGTGATGACCCCCAGGATCGGGGAGGACTTTGTCGGCTGGCGTCCGCCCACCGGTGGCGACAGAACGCTGGGACTGGTTGACTTTTCGATTTTTCCGCACCTGGATCACCCGAACCTGCCGGACAATAACATGGCCAACGCCGAAAAATGGGCCGCCGGGCTTGGGGCGCCGGCATACGCGATGGACGATGAGACCGCCATCCAGGTGATCGACGGAGCAGTTCAAGTCATCTCCGAAGGCCACTGGAGACGGTTTACGCCCTGATAGGCGGGGGGAGTTGAGACCCTATGAGAAAACTAATAACGTCAAATAAGGAGGTCTATGAGAAAGGTTGTTTTTGCGATCAATATCACCACGGACGGGTTCTGCAACCACACGGATGGGATTGCCGACGACGAGTTGCACGAGTACTTTACCAGGGTGCTGCGCAATGCGAGTCTCCTCCTCTATGGCCGGATCACGTATCAACTCATGGTGCCCTATTGGCCCGACATCGCCAGGAACCAATCCGAGACAGAAGCAACCAATGAGTTTGCCCGGGTGTTCGACTCGCTCGACATGGTCGTATTCTCCACGACCTTGCAACACGTCGACGGAAACAACAGGCGAATCGTGCGCGCAAACGTCGCGGAAGAGGTGGTCGCGCTCAAGCAGCAGCCCGGAAAAGACATTTGTGTAGGCAGTTTGAGCATTGCGTCCCAGCTATCGGCCCGTGGTTTGATCGACGAGTACCGTTTCGTGGTTCACCCGGTTGTGGCCGGAAAAGGACCGCGGCTATTCGAAACCGTAAAGCCGCAGGACACGCTACGGCTGGATTTCATGGATTCAGAAACCTTTCGATCCGGCGTCGTTGCCCTTCACTATCGGAAAAATGCATGAGCAGTTACGGCAAAATCAAGCAACAGCAAGGGCCGGATTTGCACGTTTGGGGAAGTGGTAATCTCATGCAGACGCTCCTCAAGCATGATTTGGTCGATGCGTTCTGGCTGATGATCTATCCGATAACGTTGGGCAGCGGAAAGCGGTTGTTTGCCGAGGGCACGATCCCGGCGGCGTTCAAGGTGACGGAAAGCCAAGTCACCCCGAATGGCGTCATTGTCGTGAATTACGAGCGTGCAGGGGCAATCACATGAGTTTAAGTATAGTTAGCGGAATTGACGCCGCCGAGCTTCATTTATTCTCTGCGTTCTAATTCGTCGAATGTCGGTTTCTGGAAGAACGCAATCCAGGGTTGCATCATTTCTTCAGGGATATAAAAAGCCGTTTGCGAACGTTGCGCATTTCTTCGCGCCAGCCGCCGAAGCAATTCCTCCGGCGACACATCTAGGAAATGAACTTCGCTACTCGCCCCAAGCTGCTTGGCTCGCAAGCGATAGTCTTCTCTTTCTTCCCGCGCCCAAAAACCGTAATCAAGGATCACATTCGTTCCCAATACAAGCGCCCGACTAGCCATCTCCCAAAGCAGGGCTTCAATGAGAGAATGCCGGACGTTATGCTCTGGATCCTCTGCATCTTGACCAAAGAGACGTAATTGCCATTCATCCGGAGTCAGGCGAAGCGCCGAGCACTTGGATTCAAGCTCTTGCGCTAGCGTTGTTTTTCCTGAACAAGGAAGTCCGACCATCAGGTGGAGAGTTGCCATGGCTATTACTCCGGTAGCGCGTATATGAGCCGCCGAACTAGTGCTTGTGTCGATAGGCGTGCTGGAGCTCACCGCGCTGCCCAGCATCGATCAAGAGACCTGGGTCCCCATGGTCAATGATGCTACTATTTCACTCTCACGCTCGTTGGACAGTCAGATTCTTGTCTTGCATTTCCCAGGCGTGATCGAGCGTGTGATACGCGGTGTGCCGAATCAAGTACCGGAGCGGCCAGGTGCGGGCCATTTTGCCCTCGGAATGAAACACCCGAATCGCGTTGCAATAGGCGTCGCGATACGCGTTCAATCCCTTGTCGCTCCGCATCGCGTCCTGAGGCATGAGCACGCCGAGCTTTTTCGCCCAGTCCTGCTCCGTGGCTAGCGTATGACGGACGATGCGGTCCCGATCTCGCCCTCCGCCGCGTGGACCCCGCTGCATCTCAGCCGACACGAGCGAACGCACATCGTCGAAAACGGCCCAGCAAGCCCGCATCAACGTCAGTTCACGCTCCAATGCTTTGGCCGACATGACTTGCTGATCGATGCCCGAAAACGCGAACGAAATACCCCAAAAGTCGGTTGAGCCCGTGCCCGGATAATGCTCGACCACGTCGACGACGGGGGTGGTCGCAAACGCGGCCTCCATCCCAGCCAACTTGGTCACCGTTGCATAACGTGGAACGTAGGAGAGTAAGCGCTCAATCGCAGCCTGCTCGGTCTTTGCCCCGCGCTCGAGACCGGGCCAGTCCGGCGCCACCGCCACCACCTTCTTGCTCTTCGGTCCAATTTCTATCGCCACCCGAAGTTGTCTAGTCACAGTTCCCCCAATTACAACAGCTCCTGCCGTCGCACACCCCAGCGCGCGGTGCCTGCAATTCTATTGTTAGTATTAGATTATAGCACATGGCTTGTGAGCGGATTTTGTCGATTTGAATCGATGTCGTTCGTCGTATATATAGAACAGGTCAGAGGAAATCGAATTTAGAGGAGGGAGTAGCGATGAGAAAAATTATCGTGGCCGAGTTCATTACGCTGGATGGCGTGATCCAGGCGCCGGGCGGCGCAGAGGAAGATACGGAAGGCGGCTTTGCCTATGGCGGCTGGACGCAGCCCTACTGGCATGAAGCAATTGGCACGCATTTCTTTCAGACGTTTTCCCAGGCCGGCGCCCTGCTGCTGGGCCGCAAAACGTGGCAAATCCACGGCGGCGCGTTCGAGCCGATGCCGGCCGGTGATCCGTTCGGCGACGCGATGAACGGCATCCAAAAGTACGTTGTCTCCACCACATTGAAATCGGCGTCGGCTTGGCGGAACTCGACTCTGATCTCGAACAACATCGTAGAGCAAGTGCGCCAACTCAAGCAGCAACCGGGTAAGGACATTCTCACGGACGGCAGCAGCATGCTGGTCCACACGCTCATCGAAAATGATCTCGTCGACGAGTTCGCGCTGCATGTCTATCCGCTGGCGCTGGGTAGCGGCAAGCGGTTGTTTCCACAAGACAAGCGCGTAAATTTGAAACTGTACGAGTCCGAGGCGCTCCCCACCGGCGTCATATACCAGCGGTATCAGGTCATTCCGTGAGAGAGGGGCTGCGGATTGGCATCAGCGGCGGCTGTGCCTCGCCCCGGCTGGCATACTCTTCTTGAAAAGTAATGAGCAAGCTCGCGGTCGGGGACCCGGGGGCGGGCTGTCGTTGGGGAAGGAAGGATCCGCTCCCCATTTCCATCTAACATATGTCATAAACACTTGCACATCGCCCAATCAAAAAGAGGCCATGCCGAATTGACATGGCCTTTTCAAACTTATTTCCATCGCTCTTTCTCCCGCCGACCCAAAATCAGACCGGCGATCGGCAAATTCATCTAACATATGTCACATCTTTTGCGAGTTTTACAATCCGCCATCCCACCCCTCACAAAAAAATCCATCCAGAACCTCCTCGAATCAAGCTTGTTTTCACCCCCAAACGGATGACATGCCAAAACGTGCAGTAATCAGTAAGTGAAGGGTACAACTTTTTTTCTCTGCCGCCCCGCACCTTAACAAATCAACACAGGAAAATGATTCTAAAATCGGGAAAAGTGCCACTTTCAAGCTTGTTTCCGCAGATCCAAATTGTTTCGTTTTAAAATCGAAAAACGCCCCCGATTTCAAGCTTGAAAACTCCCCTTTTTGACCTTGGTTTCATTTTCTTTCCATTTTCATCACCAGTGCTTCGCCGTTCCCTTTCATGGCTGTCGTGGCCTTTCGCGGCCTTCGTGGTCCAAACCTTTGCGCTCGGAACACCGTTCGAAAACCCTTGACAACGAACAGATGTTCCTGTATAATGAGAACAATAGTACTAGTCGAGCGTAAGGTCTGCGGGGTGCGCGATACACGCTGCCGAGGAGGCTGCCATGGCATTGTCTGAACGACAACAGCAAATCTATAATTTCATGACCCGGTTCTCTCAGGAAAAGGGGCGCCCGCCCACGATTCGCGAGATCGGCAAGGCGGTCGGGATCTCTTCCACCTCGGTGGTGAACTATAACCTCAATATCCTCGAACGGGCCGGGTTGATCGCCCGCGAGAAACAGGTGTCGCGCGGCCTGCGGGTCATGGGGTCCAATGGCAAAGGGCATCTCCCCGACGGCCTCTTTGTTCAGATCCCCCTGCTGGGCCGCATCGTCGCCGGCAAGCCGGTCCCGATTCCGGATCCCGGTTCTTCGGGGTTTGAGGGCGAGAGCGTCACCCTCACCCGCGACCTGGTTCCCGATGCGGATAACCTGTACGCCCTGCACGTAAAGGGTGAATCGATGGTCGATGCCTCCATTCACGATGGGGATATCGTCGTCATGCGCCACCAGCAGATCGCGCAGAATGGCGACCTCGTCGCCGTCTGGCTCAAGGACGAGCACTCGACCACCCTCAAACGGTATTATCGGGAGCCGCGCAAGGTGCGGCTCCAGCCCGCCAATCCGACCTTTGAACCGATTTACAAGGACCCGAAAGATGTCGAGATTCAGGGCAAGGTGGTGCTCGTCATTCGCCAGCTCGAACGCGCAGCCTGAAAGCCCCGATCATCCTGACACAGGCGGCGGAATGTTCCAGCCGCCTGTTTTCTTTCCCCCACCTTAAAATGTCGCCGCAGAAGCGGCGTCCCCCTTGACATAGAACAGGTGTGCTAGTATAATGATTTTCAGAACGCACGTTCTATTTCCCTTCTGCCATTTTGTTGGATCGGGCCGCATCGGGACGCACGGCGTCGCGACGCATTGACACCACCTCCGGTATTCGGCCATTGGATTGAGGGTCGTGCAGACCTCGCGAGGCGCGATATGAATCAACAACGGCTCCACCTGCAAGCGGATCGCATCGAATGGGTGCTCTATACGCACAAGGCGCCCGCCCGCGTGACCGGCGGGCGGGTGACGTCGCACACCATTCAGTTTCATCTCTCACCGGCGCCGACAACCAAGATTTCCAAGGTCGAGAGTCTCAGCGAAGAGATTGCCCTTGCGCTCGGAACCTCCTCGGCCCGGGTGGCGCGCAGCAACGGCCAGCTCAGCGTCGAAGTGCCGCGCAATCGGCGGCAGGGGTTGCGCCTGCTAGAGCTCGCCGGGCGCATCCACGCCAATCCGGAGCTGGCGCGATACCTGCCCAATCCGGGGACCGCCCTCCTGGGCGTGGATACGAACGGGATGCCGGTCCTCCTGCGCCTGGGCGCGCCCGATGTGCCGCACATGCTGGTGGCCGGAACCACGGGGAGCGGCAAGACCGAGGCGGCCCGGACGATCCTCGCCTCGATGATGACATTCCAAAAACCGCGTGACCTGCAGATCATTATCGTGGACCCCAAGGGGAGCTCGTTCAAGTTTTGTGAGCAATTGCCCCATCTCCTCTGCCCAATCATCAAAAATGTCGAGGACGCCGCCGCGAATCTCGAATGGCTGGTGGAAGAGATGCAGCGCCGCGAAGATCATCAGGCGAACCGGCCGCGCATCGTGCTCTTGCTGGATGAACTGGCCGACCTCTTGATGCAGGGTGGCCGCGAGGTCGAGCAGCATCTCACGCGCCTCGTGCAGCGCGGCCGCAGCGCCGGCATTGTGGTCATCGCCTGCACGCAGAAACCGACTACCAGCGCGGTGGGCAGTCTCGTCAAGGGGAACTTTCCCGCCCGGCTCGTCGGCAAAGTAACCAGCGCCACCGAAGCGCTCGTCGCCGCCGGGCTGCCGGGCACGGGCGCGGAAAAGCTGTCGGGCCGCGGGGATTTCCTCCTGGTCGCGGGCGGCAACCAGCTTCGCCTGCAGATCGCCTACCTCTCCCAGACCGATGCTCAGGAAATGCACAACCGGATGGCGTCCCCCCGCGCCGGAATGACCGCCGCGCCTATGCTTCTGGACGCGGGGACGGGGATGACCGGGTAATGATGTCGGGGAAAACGGCTCTGGTCTTGCTGCTCGTCGCGGGCTTGTTCGCGCTCGTCTATAGCGTGAGCATTCGCCTCTCGAATGAGGCGATCAACGTCGTCGTCGGGGTGATGTGCGGCATCGCCGCCAGTATTCCGGTATCGCTCGGGCTTTTGCTCGCGCTGACGCGTGATCGCACGCCGGTGGAGGAAGAGTTCGAGGACCCCTATGCAAGTGAGCCCGCGCCGCGCACGTACCAGCCCCCGGCCTATCCCCCACCGGCGCCGCCGCAGGCCTACCCGCCCATCATCGTCATGGCTCCGCCGCCCGGTCAACTCCCCGGCCCGTACACGTTTCCACCCGGCGCGCTGCCGCCCGGCTATACCATGAACGAGCCGCCGCGCACGCGCGATTTCAAGATTATCGGCGAGGACGACGACGATACGGAATAGGGCGCAATAAAGAACCGAGGCGTCGGTCAGCCTCGGTTCTTGGTAATCTCTACCGCCAGCACGTCCAGGTTGATGACCGGGTCGCCGCGGCTCGTTTTCATCGCGAGGTCCACGTCGAGCAGCTTTTCGTAAATCCGTTCCAACTGGTCGACCGTATAGTTGCGCGATTGCTCCAGCACCTTGCGCAGGACAAAGGGGTGCATGCCCAACTGGTCGCGAATCTGCGCCTCATTCATTCCCCGCCCCGCCAGGTCGCGCGCCTGTAGCAACAGGCGATACTGCCGGACGATCATGGTGAGGAGATACTGCGGCGCGGCGTTATGGCGCAGTTGGTTGTGCAAGAGATCGAGCGCCGCCGCCGTGTTCCGCTTGCCCAGCGCATCCACCAGCTCAAAGACGCTCTCCTCTTGCGCCGGCGCGACGAGCGCCTGCACCGCCTTGCGGGTGATTGGCTCGCCGTTGCAGTAAGCCATCAGCTTTTCCAGCTCGTTATCCAGGGCGCGCAGGTCCGCTCCGATAAACATGGCCAGGTCGTTCGCCGCCGAGTAATCGATTCTCGCGCCCTTGCGCTCGGCGCGCTCCTTGACCCAGTGAGGCAGCTCTTCGGCGGCCGGCGGGCTAAACAGCCGGACCCGGGCATTCTTTTTGTCCTTTTCCGCCAGCTTGAGAATCGGATTGTTCTTGTAGAGCGGTTTGCTCTCGACGAAAATCAAGTGCGTGGTGGCCGGGACCAGGGGCAGGTAGGCCGCCAACCCGGCGGCCAGCTCCGGGTCCGCTTCCTCTTCGCCCCCCTCCTCGTCGTCGCCCTCTTTTTTCTTTTGCCGGGGGTTGAGCCGCGCGAGCAGTCCGTAAACCAGCACGAGGCGCGCCGTGGCCAGGAAAGGGATCGCGTCGGCGTGATGGCGCAGCTCGCTCAACCGGAGCGATTTCCCTTCCAGGGAGGTCATGTTAAGGTCGGCGAACTGGGGATCACCCAGTTGTGCGCGGAGCTGGTGCAGTTCCTCCGCTCGCGAGAATTCATCCTCGCCGTGGAAAATAGAATACAATTATTCGTCCCAACGGATATCGACGTGCTGGTATTCGTACGTGCCCATTTTGAGCTTGCGGATGCCGGCAAAGTGCGCTTTGGCCACGTCGGGCGAGGTGGTGATTCTTTGCTGGACTCGTAAGCCGATCGGCTGTGAAACAAACGCGGCGAGGGTCGTCGCGAGAATCACATCCGGCAATTTGCTCAGGCGCGGTCGCCGGCCCATCGAGAGCGCGGCGGCGAGGCCGGTGAGGATTCCGCCGACGACAATCTGGGTGCCGCAGCCGCGATGCACCGCCAGGTGCCCTTCGCCGTTCTTCATCCGGGCGAGCGCTTCCTGGCACGCCTTTTCCAGCATGTCCGGCGGCACATCCCCATAAATGTTGTACCCATCGCCGTCCGCGCGTCCGACCAATCGAATATTCGGATCCCATGCCGTCAACACGTGCACCGTCGCATGCTCAATCCCGTGATTGCGCCGAATCGTCGAAATCGGTTTCGTTTCGAGAATATTCATGTATCACCTCGTCCCCATTGTAGCGGAAACCCAACCATTAATCAAACCGCGTGCGCTCATCCTCATTGTCGGGTAACGTCGACTGTCGGTCTCGATGAGCACACGCCAATGAAACCGGCGCGTTCGACTTTATCTTTTGGCCCTTTATGGTAAAATGTCTTTCCAAAACTGTACCTGCGAGACCCCATGCCTATACAAATTCTCTCTGAAGACCTTGCCGCAAAAATTGCCGCGGGCGAGGTGATCGAACGCCCCGCCTCGGTGGTCAAAGAGCTGGTCGAAAACTCGCTGGACGCCGGCGCCCGCGATATTCGCATCGAGGTGCGCGGGGGCGGCCAGCGGCTCCTGCGCGTGGCCGACGACGGCTGTGGCATCCCCGCGGCCGAGGTGCCCATCGCGTTTGCGCGGCACGCGACCAGCAAGCTGAAAAACGCCGACGATCTGTTTGCCATCCGCACGCTGGGCTTTCGAGGCGAGGCGCTGCCCAGTATCGCCGCCGTTGCACGCTTGACCCTCATCACCCGCGCGCAGGGCCAGGAAAACGGGACGAACTATAAAATCGAAGGGTCGCGCGTCCTGAGCCACCAGCCCTTTGGCGCGCCGCAGGGCACGGTCATCTCGGTGGAAGAGCTCTTTGGCAATGTGCCTGCGCGCTTGAAATTTATGAAAGCGCCGGGGAGCGAAGCGGCGCGCATCGCCGAACTGGTCAACGCCTTTGCGCTCGCCTATCCCCACGTCCGCTTTACCCTGGTCAACGATGGGCGTCTCCTCTTTCAATCGTATGGTAATGGCAAGTTGGCCGACGCGTTGAACAAGGTCTTTGGCGTGGAGACCGCACACGAGATGATCGAGGTTTCAAACCCCACCGATACAGGCTCTCTGGTCCAGGTTCACGGTTATATCTCTCCCCCTTCGATTCACCGCGGCACCCGCAAGCTCCAGTACCTCTTTGTGAACGGCCGCTGGGTCGAAGACCGTTCCATCTCACATGCCATTCTGGAAGCGTATCATACCCTGCTCATGGTCGGGCGCTTTCCGCTCTTTGTGCTCAACATCCAGATCCCGCTGGATGCCGTCGACGTCAACGTCCATCCGACCAAGCAGCAGGTCCGGTTCCGCGAGCCGGGCGATGTGTATACGATGGTGCAGCGCACCGTGCGCCGGGCGCTCACCGCCCACACGCCCATCCCGGTGCTGGGAACAAACACAGCGGGGCGACCACCGGCGACAGATGGCGACCATCGCGAGTCCCCTTGGGACCAGCCGCGACCGGAGGGAGTCCCCTTGGGACCAACCGCTAACAGCGACCGCAAAGAGTCCTCATGGGACCAGCCGCTAACAGCGACCGCAGGGAGTCCCCTTGAGACCAGTAGCCAGCCATCCCTGCCCACGGTCCACGCTCCACTGCCCGCTGCCGTGCCCATGCTGCGCGTTATCGGACAGATTGCCTCGACCTATATCATCGCCGAGGGACCGGACGGCATGTACCTGGTGGACCAGCATGCAGCGCACGAGCGGGTGCTGTATGAACAGTTTATGGCCGAGCATGCGGCGCGGCGCTCTCCATCGCAAGAGCTCCTGCAGCCGGTCACGGTGGACCTGTCGCCCACTGCGTGGGCCATCTTTGCGGAACAGCACGAGGCGTTGGAGCATGTGGGGTTTCGGATAGAGGGCTTTGGCGGCCAGACGATGATGCTACGCGCCGTGCCCGCGGTGTGCAAAAACCGCGACCCGCGCAAAATTCTGGGCGAGGTGCTCGACGAAATGGTGGAAGGGGCAGCCGCGCCGATGGCGCAGGACCAGGAAGCGCGGCTGATTACGAGCATCTGCAAAAGTGCGGCGGTCAAAGGGGGCCAGACACTCTCGCTCGACGAGATGCGCACCCTCATCCGCGACCTGGAAAAAACCACGTCGCCGCGCACCTGCCCCCATGGAAGACCGACCATGATTCAGTTGAACCTGGGGCAGTTGGAGAAAGAGTTCGGAAGACGGGGCTAGTTTTCTATTCCCCTGGATTCAAGAAATATTGGTCGCAGAGCTGTCGCAGCGCCGCGAGATCCTGCGCAACCTTTTGATTTCTCTCTATCTCCTCAAGCGAGTGGGGCACGCCGGATTCCGGCGATGTTCCCGGAAGAACATCCCAGATGCGTTTGCGTGAATCGCTGGCGCCCGTTTCCTCCTGAATCGTGCGGATCAACTCTCTAGCGCGGTGAACGATGGTAAGGCAGGCTTGCAGGTCCATCGCGCCATTGCGCAGTTGCCGCAGGAGCGCACACTGAAAGGCGCAGCAGGTGAACGGGCGGTCCCCATAGATCGAACAGGCGGAATCGACGTAGCAGGCGCAGGGGAGTTTGAAAGAGACCCGCTTGTCTTGTTCGTACAGGCACAACCCACGCGCGGTGGCAACCGGGATTTCGTCGGCCATCACGTCGACATGGTCGAACAGGACGCCGTTGCAGCACAGCCCGCAGGGCAGGCAGAGACTGGACGAGTCAGCCACTAGTACTCTGTCACATTAATAATGAGGGATAAAGTCGCTTGAGTTTGATGCGAGCATCGTCGGTCGTGAAACGCCAATCCACCGTAAGGTGTGCGGCATTGCGCTCTACTTCCCAAGCCGCGGTTTCTGCGGTCAGCTTCTCCGGGTCTGGAATGCGTCGCGCCAAACACATGCGGCCCAACGCGCTCAGTTCGATTTCGGCCATGTTGAGCCAACTGCCATGCTTGGGGGTGTAATGAAACTCGAACCGGGACGCCAAGCGCCGCGCCTCGGCCGGGGCAAAGGCTTCATAGAATGAGCCTGGCCCATGGGTGTTGAGA
>JBAVQS010000083.1:0-4650 GCA_049694275.1 Anaerolineae bacterium
TCCATCCAGCGCCAAATACCAGGTCCACTTCGGTCTTGATCGGTTTCTTGGCCGCATCGAGTAAGACCTGGTATTCTTTGACCTTCTTCGTCGCGGCGGTGGTGTTGGCGTCGAATGTGGTGGAAACCCCACTGGGCATTCCCTGCTGGATTCCCGCGCTCACGCCGCTCATCATCTGCGCGACCTGCTTCTCGGCCTGTTTCGGATCGGTGATGCCGAGCGCCTCCATGAGCTTCGGGAGTTGCAACTTGCCCTCGGGACTGGACAAGTATTTTTGCACGCCCATCTTGACGACGTTGTATTTGCCGATGATGCGGTCCACGGCGTCTTTCACATCGCCGACCATTGCGTCCCAGTTGATGATTCCAGAATTCAGGAATTTCTCATCGGCAAAGATAGAGAAATCGGCGATCTTTGCTTCGATCGTGCCCAATCCCCAGCCGGTGGTCTTCTGGATTCCTTCCATCATGCTCGCCCACGCCTGGCCGTAGGCAGTGATCGGCGTGCCATTCAGAACCGCTTTCAGTCGCCGGTCGGTCTCATTCCACTTTTCGGCGTAGGGGCCCAGCTCGCCAATCTGCTTCTGGATCAGCGCATTCTCACTTTCCAGGCGGCGCTGGGTCGCGGGGCCGACGTTCCCATTCATCTGGTTTTGAATCTCAGCCTGGCGCTTTTGCAGGTCGAGCCGCTTTTGGTCCGCGGGTGATACATCTGTCCCGCCTAATACGCCTTCAACAATACCCTTGAGCGCATTGCTCAGCGTATTGGCCGCTGAAGTTGCGGCGGCCAACCCCTGTTGCGCCAGCTTATCTGCTTTCGCGTTGACCTCGTCTAGGCTTTGAGCTGCGGTTCGCGCTGCCGGGTTCAGGCGAAAGAATTCTGCCCGCAGATACGCGTCTGCGTCGGCAGCCTTGCGAGCGCCAGCGTCGAACGAGGGATCGGCGATAACTCCAAAGGCAGCCTTTACCGCGTCCCCGTACTCTTTCCAGCGCGGCGTGGCGTTCTCAATGAAACTCGTGGTCGATTGAATTTTGCCGTTAGCCTGATCCTGTGCATCGCTCCAGGCGGAAATGTATTGCTTGAGTTTGTCTACTTCGTTTTGTGCGTCTCTCAGCGCAGCCTGGTAAATCGTCGAGTCCATCGCCAGCGGATGGTCCTTGCCATATTGAATCAACTCGTCCAGTTTGGCCTGTGCTGGAACTAATTGGGCCTTGAACTCCGCAACCTTTTCACCGGCATCCTCAAACGCCTTTACCATCTCCGCGCCAGCCGGCCTGGTTTCCTCCAAGAACTTTTTGAGTTCATCGGTAGACATGTGGAGCGACATGGCAATTACTTTTAAGGGGTCCTCTTTAGCAAATTCGTCCATCGCCTTTTTGGCGTCCTCGAAGGGAGCAACCAGAGCGGTGTGTAGCGCTTCTTTTTGCGCCTCGACCTCCTGAATTCTTCCGACAACGTAACCGATTGCCAGGCCGACAGCCTCAATGAGCGCTCCCACCGGGCCAAAAAACATGAAACCGGTAGCAACCTTTACTCCCGCGTCGGCTAGCTTTATCATCTCCTCGGTGCTCTTGTCCGCATGCTCGCCCATCGCGGAGAGCGCAGACTGTACGCCGGTAATTGCGGCCCCTGCAATATGATGAAAGTCACGGAGGGAAACCCCCGCGATCTCTCCAGTGTGGACCAGGGCTTTGAGTCCCTCTTCTCCCTTCCCCATTCCCTCTGACATGCCACTGCCCGCCGTTCGGGCATCCGTGCCAAGTTGCTTCACATCGGTGTCAACTTGCTGGATAACTCGACTAGCGGCATCGCGGGCTATAATTTGAATCGTAATCGGATCGGTGCTGGACATTGCGCTGAATCCTTTCCGGTATTACACTAAAGGTACCTACCAAAGGAGGAACCGATGAATATTCTAACCGCCGCGCCCTGGGCCGCCGGGATCGTCGCATTGGCTGCGCTATTCCTGGCCGCCCGCCGCATATTCCCCGCAGACGCCAACGACCCACAGGAGCTTACAATGGGGCACGAGCGAGCCCAAACGTTCCTGCTTGGAGGTGTCGTCTTGCTTCTCGCCATAATCGTCGTCGTTTTAACCATACGCTAATCTTTCTTTGCCTGCTTATCGATGAGGGCCTCCATTGCCCTGATCGTCTCGTCGTCCAGTTCGTCCAATTCATCCAGCGTATACCGCGTGCAGAACATCGTGTTGATGTTGTGCACGCGGATTAGCCTGGCGATGAGATCGCGGCTGCGCTCGACGTCCCGTTCGTCAAATTGTCCTTCGATGGGCCATCCATCGGCGACGAATCTAAAAAATCGTTGCGCTCGGCAACGTATTCCCCGACTTTTACAAAGATTTGCCGCACTAGCCAGCGGCGCAGTGGACCCTCCCACGCGTCGAACAGGTCCTGCAAATCACTCGCGGTATACGGCTCGCCGGTCGGGCGGTAGAGATACTCTGCCAGCGCGCTCACCACCTCTGCGCCGGTGAAATCTATCTCGGATATCTGGCGCGCCAGCACACTGGGGGCATTGACCCACACGCGCAAGTGTTGCCCCTCCCCACCTGGCGTAACCATTTCGGGGTCGAACTGGGACAGGTCAATTTCCTTATAGACCTGTCGCCGCTTTTTCGCCCCCTCGATAATCCCCCTCAGCCTCGCGTCCGCCCAATCCTTCTTTTCGTCCATAAATCCTCCATTAGCTCTCTAGAAATCCATTCCCGATCCGTGACAATTCCACACCGAAAACTATTGACAAATGTCGCATACTGTCGTATAATGTCGCTAAGTGGTTGGAAGGGACGCCAGCCGCTTAATCTAAACACCAGAGGGACGACAATGGCAGACACATTTGATTCTGCGCTTCGGTCGCAGTTACTTGCAAAGCGCGACCATCTCAAAGCGCAATTACGCCACAGTTCAGCATCCACGCCCACTACCCCCGCATCGACCTCCGTGATCGTGCTCGATCAGAGCTGGTATACGGTCACCTTGAGTGCAGAGCGCGCCATCGAATGCAGTTGTGGAGAGTTCATGCAATTTCACTTCTGCGAACACGTCCTTGCAACCTGGCGCAAGCTCCAGCCTTCACGGGCAACGCTCGTGAGCCAGTGAGGGGGTTGCCGTAATGAACCCCACCCGTTTTGCTAGCTATGTCTGGAGTGATCGACGAGTGATCACTGGCGGTATCGTTCTGGTCCTAGACAAAGCACATGGCTTGTATCGCGTCCAGTGGCCCGGGCTGGATCGCTCCCATAACGTCAACCTCGCAGCGAGCGTGTGCTCGTGCCGGGTCCACGCGCGTGGACACCTTTGCTTGCACTTGATCGCGGCCCAACGGGCCGCCAGGCTTGCCGATCACGCGGCGGTTTGCTCGATCCCGGTTTACTTTACGGATACCGTCGGGATTGAGTGCATACCCGAGAAGAACGAAACTCAGCAGATCGTCCGCCGCAACCTAGGGCGCGTGTGTCGCTTCTGGGAATCCTATGGCATTGAAATCGCCCGTGATCCGTTGAACCTTAACGTGCCATCTGGACTCACCAGCAGCCAGCCAGTCCCCAACGACATTCTTGTTCGCATCGTCGCCGAAACCCGCCACATCCACCAAGTCCGCCCACCGACCGATCCTCGGCGCAAGAAGCTCGCAAGCATCCTGCACTCCATGATGGGTGATGGGTACAACTCTGCCGAACGTGTCGCGAACGGCCATCCCAACTTTGTGTTTGACGAGCCCGATTATCTTGTGAACAAGGCTATTCAAACCATCGAAAGGCTTTATGCGCCGCAGGCCGGGCGCTCGGCATCCCGTTCCAAAAAGAGAGGCGTTTCATGAGAAACCCTAGAGATACCGCTCTTTTAATTCGCGGTAATCGGCTCTTTCGTATCGTCTTTTATACGGCCTATGGAGACATGGAACCCTATCTGGTGATCGCACCGAATGTGCAATCGGCGCTCTCCAAGGCAGAGCAGGTAGCCGACCTCATTCCCTCGAGGAAACGACACGTTCGCCTGATCGAGGAGCTAGTCGGCAAGCTCTTGGCGTGACCTGCCAGGCATATAGAAAACTTGTGCTAACTCTCGAAAACCTACGCCGAAAGTAGACCTCCTGATAGAGCAAGGGTATAATCCACTTGCTCTATATTCCCGAGAAGGAGGTCTACCCGTGCCGAGTTCAAAGAAGCGCAAGGGCAAAGAAGGGCAGGGCTATATGACTAAAGAAGAAGCAGCGGCATTCCTGCAGGTTACGCCGCGCACGATTGAGCGGCTAGTTGTGTCTGGAAAACTGACCAAACACAAGCGGGCGGTTGGTCTGCGGCGGGTCTATTTCGATCGAGAGGAGGTTGAACGGCTCGCGTCTCAGATAGAGCCAGAAGAGCCCACTGCGACAGACGAGGACACCAAAAGTCACGCGTGACCGGCAACGGTCACGCGTGAGGGACGTGTCATCACCAGAGGGCAATGACATCTCCATTCTACCACGCGCGAGCAACCTTCGTCAATCTGTTTCGGTATGAAGGGTGTGCGTCAAAGTCTTGGGTAGGTGACAACTAGCGCGGTTTCGGGTAGGATAGAGCAACTCTAAAGGCGGAAAGGATCAACCGATGCCCACTCTTGACGAACTGGAAACGCGCTGGCAACCATC
>JBAVQS010000084.1:0-1976 GCA_049694275.1 Anaerolineae bacterium
ACGAATTTTACCTGCACGATGTCATTCTCAACGGGCGCGGGAACATGCCCGCCTTTGGCAGCTATCTCAGCCAGGACGAGATTGTCAATCTCATCGCCTATATCCGACAGCTTGCCCTCGACGCGCAGAAAACCAATCCGGCGCCCGGATTCACACCCAATCCTTGACCTTTTTTCATGAACATCCAAATTCGCAACATGACCCGCGCGGACCTGCCGGACGCCGACCGCATCTTTTGCGAGGCGTTTGAATCGCCTGGCAGCCGCATCGCCGACCTCACGCTCTATTACGAGATCCAGCCCGAAGGACGGCTGATTGGTTTTGTGGACGGCGCACCGGTTGCAACCGTCGCCGCCATCGATTATGGTCCCTTTGCGTACATCGGCGCGATGGCGGTCCTGAAAGAATGGCAGCGCCGGGGGCTTGGGCGCGCGATGATGGAGTACGTGCTGCAGTGGTTGGACCACAAGGGCTGTCCGGTGGTCGTCCTCGACGCTTCGCCGTCCGGCCGGCCGCTCTATGTGCAACTGGGATTCGAGACGGACGAAGATTCGGTCCAGTACCGGCTAGAGGCGTCGGTCGAGGTCCAAGGCGCGCACCCCGCGGTTCGCCCTATGCTTTCGGACGATCTTCCCGCCGTCATTGCATTCGACACACCCATCTTTGGCGCCAACCGCGGGCAGGTCCTGTCCCGTTTGTTGAGGGACCTGGCAGGGCGCGCGCTGATTGCCGAGAATGCCCACGGTGAGATCACCGGTTATGTCTTTGCCAAACAGCAGGGGCTGGGGCCGTTTGCATCGGAAGGGGTGGAGGAGGCAGAGCAATTGCTCCGGGCGGCGCTCGGCCTCCCCTTTCAGACCGCGCCCACGGTTCGCATCCCCTCGACGAATCTGGGCGGCGGCGCCCTCCTCACACAGTACGGATTCAAGCCACAGCGCGCGCTCCCGCACATGCGGTGCGGCGGCGCGGGACCGGTCGGCGACCATACCCGGCTGTATGGGCTGGTGAGCTATGCCATCGGATAAACTTGCCCTTTATTGACGGGCCCGATTGTACCGCGTGAGGGTTGCCCCAAATCGGGCTTGGTGGTACAATCGTTACAAGGGTTCGGAACGGCCCAAGGCGCGACTGCGGCTTGGGGCGAACACGAGCGTCGGGATTCGCCCGCTTCGGCAGCGCCGGGGTGGGCGTTTGCTTTTTGCGGGAGACTTGCCGTGCACAACCCCGCTTGCGGAGCAGTTGCTTCGCCCTATCTCGCGCGGCCGGCTCTGCGGGTAAAGTAAGCAGAGGCCGTTCTCGCTGGCGGAGGCAGTCATGTCGGAATCATGGTTCTATCACCTCTCCTCTGAGACAGGAAAACTCTCGACCGTCACAACCGTGGAAGCGGCTCTGGCGGCGGCGCAGACCGGCGGCTTTCTGTGGCTACATTATTGCCAGCCGGCAAGAGAAGAGCTCTCAAAACTCATCGATCTCCTGGGCCTCCATCCACTTTCGATCGAGGATTGCTTTGACGAAAACCAGATTCCCAAGATTGAAGATTTTCCCCGAAATACATTCATTCTCTTTAACGTCTTTGACTATTCAAATCGAAAACTTGAGATCGGCGAGATCGATCTGTTTATCGGCGACAACTTTCTGGTCACTGTCAGCCAACGCGATTCCGAGAACCGCCGACTTTTGAACGGCATCGAGCACATCGTGGAGATGGATATCGAAAGCGCGCGGCATGGGCCGGCATTTCTGATGCACGTCATCCTGGACCATGTGGTGGACCAAAAATTTTTGGCGCTCGAAGCGCTCGAAGACGAGCTAGACGCTGTAGAAGAAGCGATGTTGGCCGACGTTTCAAACTTCAACCCCGCAGAGCCGATCCGGTTGCGTCGGGACCTGTTGGGTGTCCGCAAGAGCCTTTTCCACGAGCGGGAGATCCTCGTCAAGATTTGTCGCAAAGATTGTCCCTTCATATCGGAAAAGGC
>JBAVQS010000085.1:0-8056 GCA_049694275.1 Anaerolineae bacterium
ATGGCGAAGGTGAAGCAGAAAGTGTCTGGCTGTTTTCGCAGCAAAGAGGGTGCCAACGTCTTCTGTCAGATTCGGAGCTACATCTCCACTGTCCGCAAAAATGGTCAGCCCATATTGGCGGCTCTGCAGTTGGCCCTGACCGGGAAACCCTATATTCCACCTGCCCTTGCTCCTCAGCCCGCTTTACTAGGCTGAGCAGTAACTGCCAGAGGAATTTTACAAAAGCCCTATTTATGGGAGGGCTTTTATAAAAGAGATCCCGTACTCAAGGGGCAGAATCGGGCGAGATTCGAAGCAAAAAAGCTGGAGTTGCAACCTCACATCGATGCCATGCGGAAATTGATTCGCTTTTTTGTCGCACCCGTAGAGGACAAACGGCAGAGGGAGAGAATCGAGGCAGCAATCTGGTACTCTCTTTCGGGCAAGCCACTCGTTCAATCGTTCCTAGAAAAGGATGTTAGAAATTTCTACGGCATACGGCCTGAGCGCGGCGAATCACCGATCATGGTTACGATGAGGTTTCCTACAAAGATCACAGGGTTTGAGATGATTGAATCGATAAAGGTCTAAGAAAGTGTTTTGAAAATGGTCTGGTATACTTACCGACATGGAAAAACAACCGCGTAAGGCCTACCAGACCGATCTGACGGAGGAGCAATGGAAACGGATTGAACCACTACTCCCCGCGAAGTCCAGTCCACGGGGCCGTCCGCGCACTTGGACGCTGCGCGAAATCTTGAATGCCATCTTTTATATCATCCGCAGTGGCTGTGCCTGGCGGTTGATGCCCCATGATTTGCCGCCGTGGCAGACCGTGTACGGGTACTATCGGAAATGGCGCGACGACGGCACGTGGGAAAAGATCAATGCAGACTTGGTCACCCAGGTGCGGGTGCAAGCCGGGCGCGACCCGCACCCGAGTGCGGCCATTATTGACAGCCAGAGCGTCAAGACCGCCGAAGGCGGGGAAGAACGCGGCGTGGATGTCTATAAACAAATTGCCGGGCGCAAGCGGCATATTGTCGTTGATACGTTGGGGCTGTTGTTGCTGGTGATTGTGCATAGTGCCAGCATCCAAGATGGCGCCGGTGGACAAAAGACGTTGCAGGCCTTGTTCGAGAACATCAAGGGGAGTGTGCACAACCGCTGGTGTCGCTTGAAACTGATTTGGGCCGACGGCGGATACAAAGACATCGTGGGCTGGGTCAAGAAGCAGTGTGGATGGAGGTTGGAAATCGTGCGTCGTCCGGAAGGTGCCAAGGGATTTGTGCTCTTGCCGCGCCGCTGGGTGGTCGAACGCACGTTTGCCTGGTTCGGGCGCTATCGCCGGCTGAGTCGTGACTTTGAGCATCAAGTCAAATCTAGCGAAGCGTCTATCTATGCGGCCAGTATCCATCGTATGTTACGCCTGTTGACCACCCAAACCTGAATTCCAAAACACTTTCTTAAGGCGGGGCGATGTGCTGTTAACCGAAGGGGGAGATTTCGACAAGCTTGGTCGCGGCGCTATGCTTGAACAAGACCTCCCGAACTGTATCCATCAAAATCATGTCTTTCGGGTACGTACCCATCAAGACAAGCTGATTCCTGTTTTCTTTGCCAAGTATCTTCTTGGCGGGAATGCCAAGGCATACTTTTTACGCGCAGCCAAGAAAACGACGAACCTCGCGAGTATCAACATGACGCAATTGCGGGGATTACCAATTCCTATTCCCCCTCTCCCTCTCCAGCAAGAATTCGCGGCGCGGGTGGCGGAGGTGCAGGCGATGCAAGACAAGCAGGCGCAGAGCCGGCGGCGGCTGGATGATCTCTTTCAATCTCTGCTGCACCGCGCGTTTAGCGGAGAGTTGTAGGGCGTCAACGAATCACAAACGAATAAACGAATAGTGGACCTTACGCTGCTTTGTGAGACCGGATTAATTTGCGGACGGCCACACTGATTTTTGCGTCGAGCGTGCGCAAATACTCTACATCGGACTTGAGCAAGGTGATCGAATGCCGCTCGACCGGTTCTAAAGCCGGTGGTCGTCCTGCGCCCTGGCGGCGGCCGCCACGATTGGCGCCGAGGATTACTTTCGGACGCCCCGCGAAGCGATTGGGCTTGGCTTTGCTATAATCCAGGTCGTAATGTGGGAGGAGATCGTCGTCCGCCGTCATCGCGACCGGAATCACCCTCTTAGAACCTTTTTTCTTGTTCATACTGCTTGTGTTCCTTTCCGTTGGCCAGGCGTGCGCTGATAAGGCGAATGGAATAGGCGCCACGCTCCGTAAAGACAATCAATAACAGGCGATTACGGTTTGAGTGGCCAATCAGCAGTTCACGTGGCTCGTCGAAAGAATGTGTCTCATCCTCAAAGATCAGCGCCAGGTTATCATCAAACGCAGTGACCGCCTCTTCAAACGCGATACGATGCCGTTTGATATTGCGTTCTGCCTTGTCAGCGTCCCACTCGAATTCGATAGGTGGGTTCATAGCCAGAGACTATTTGATATTATCATACTTTATTAATGGGGTCAAGGGCTATCCCGCGATCGCTCGCAGGCGCTCCAGCAACCGGTCCACCTCCGCCCGCGTGTTATAGTGCGCGAGGCCGACGCGGACCGCGCCGCCCGTCTCTTGCAGGCCGAGGCGCTCCATCACCGCGAGGGCGTAATAGTTCCCGTCCCAGACGTTAATGTTCTCCTCCCCCAATGCGCGGGCCACCTCCTGCGGCGTGTGTCCCTTGAGGTTGAATGCAACGGTCGGGGTGCGCCGGTCGAACCGGGAGAGGTCGGTGATGCCATAGGTCGTCACGCTCTCCAGCTTGGCCAGCTCGACCATCAGATGCGTGAACAGCTCTTTTTCATAGGCGTGAATCGCCGCCATGCCGGTTTTCAGGTTCAGGCGGCGGCGGGTGAATCCGGGGAAATCCCGGGCGTGCTCGCCGCCGTACTGCGCACCGAGCCCGGCGAGATAGTTCACCGCCGCGGCCGCGCCCGCAATCCCTTCAAAATTCTGTGTGCCGGTCTCCCACTTTTCGGGCGGCTCGGGGGGTGAAGGGCGGACCTTGTAAGCCTGGAGCCGTTCCAGCAGCTCGTGCTTGCCGTAGAGGATGCCGAGATGCGGCCCGCAGAACTTGTAGGCCGAGCAGACGAGGAAATCGCAGTTGAGCGCCTGCACGTCGATTGGAAAATGCGGGGCATAGTGGACCGCATCGATATAGACGAACGCGCCCGCCATGTGAGCGAGGTCGGCGATCTGGCGGACGGGGTTGACCGTGCCGACGGCGTTCGAGGCGAGCCCGACGGCCACGACGCGCGTCTTGTTCGAGAGCTGCTTTTCAAAATCCGCCATGTCGAGCGTGACATCGTCGGTGTGAATATCCACCCATTTGACGACGATCCCGCGCTCTTGCAGCGCCAGCCAGGGCGAAATGTTGGCGTCGTGGTCCAGCCGCGTGACCATGATCTCGTCCCCCGGCTGGAGCGTGCGGCCGAGGGCGCGGGACATGTGAAAGGTGAGCGTCGTCATGTTATTGCCAAAGACGATCTCTTCCGGGGCGCGGGCGTTGAAAAAATCGGCGAACGCCTCGCGGGCCGCATGGATGATCTGGTCATTCCGCTGGCTCGTGGGGAACGCTCCGCCGTGATTGGCGTTCGCGGTGACATAGTAATCGCGGATCGCGTCGATCACCGATTGCGTGACCTGGGTGCCGCCGGGCCCATCGAAAAAGATCGTGTCGGACTGGAGCGCCGGAAAGTTGGAACGGATCTGCTGAATGTCAATGCTCAAAGGGATGCTCCTTCTGTATTAAATGCTTCTCACAACGGGGTTTTCACGGAACCATTGCGCTGCGAATTGGCCTTCGTCCCGGCTGGCGCTGTCCACCAGTTTGTTCCAGATGTCGGGCGTAAAAGAGGCAAGCCGCGTGATCAATTGGCGCTTGGTTGCGCCGTCCACCACCGTGGTCGTAGCCTGGTAGAGCGCGTTGATATCTTGATCGAATTCTATGGCGCAGGCGAGGAGCAGCCAGCGGTCGTTGTAGGTGAACTGGACAAGCTCTTTTCCTACATAGCCTTCCAGGATGACTTGTCCGCCTGTGGGTAGAGGCGCCTCGACCGGGGCGATCTCGCCCTTTTGATGGACCAGCTCCTCGACGGTTTCGGCGACGCGCGTGGCGATCTCGCGCGAGACCTGCTGGCGCTCGGCGAGGTAGCCGTAGAAAGCGGCGACGGTCTTGCCCATGGCCCGCTTTTCCGCAATGGGAAATTCGCCAATGTAAGCGATGGGGAGGAATCGTGTGAGCCAGACGCCGATCTGGATGGCGCCCGGTTCGCCGAGCTCGCGGACGAGCGAGCGGCTCAGGAAATAATCGAAATGCTCCAGGTGCTCCCAGGCGCGCGCGGCATCCTGGCTCTGTGCGGCGGTCTCGCGGATGAATGGCTCAACCCACTCGCGTGCAAGCACTGTTTGCCAGGGGGGCGTGTCGTAATGGAGGTCAAGCGCGTCAAGCGTACGGGCGAGATTATAGTTGCCGAGGGCATCCAGTTTGCCGGCTTGTGGCAGGAGGATTTCGGACAGAGGTGCTCGCAAATCGGTGGGAACGACGGCGACGTGGGTTTTCTTTTTGCCGATCAGCGCCTGTCCAATGAAAACCAGTCCGTGCACACGCAATTGGCCGAGGGTGGAGGTGGGCGGCTTTTCGTTCCAGAACCATTGGTCTCCCGTTTGACTGCCAAACTCTTCCGTCAGCGCGGCAAGACGAATCCAGCCCCCCGCGTCGAGGACCCGCTTGAGCTCCAGGCGCTGTTCAATCGGGCGTTTGGCGATGATTGCGTGGAGACGCACGGGATCAGTCAGCGTCTCGCCAATCTTGGCTGCCTTGAGGTTGCGCCGCCCTTTGCTGGAAAGGTTCAGGCTGTGGCAGATTGCGTCCACGATCTGGGAGTTGCTCTTGTTGAGCGCCGGCATGAGCGCGGTCGTAATTCGGATCGGCTTGTCGTCCTCTTCATCGCGCCATTCTTCCATCATGCGCCAGGTCATGTAATCCATCAGTTCGGGAGGGATCATGCCGGTGTCGGCCAAAACCTGTTGCGCCTGTTCTTCGGCGCGTGTCGCCCGCCGGGGGTGTAACATGTTAGATTCCCATTTCGTTGAACCCATCGAGCACGCGCTCGATATACAGCGCAAGCTGGGGATAGGTGCCTTCAAAGTTGACGAGCGCCGCGCGCAGGCTGGCGGTGAGCCCGTGGTGCTTGCTCACCAGCTCCTGATCCGGGCGCTTGAGCAGCGTCCGAATGTCCTGGTCCAGATCGGCGAGGACCGCGGCCGTGTCCTCGTCCACGTTCTGCGTCTGTTCGAGCTCGGCGTGCAGCTCTTCGAGGGTCTTGCGGAGTTGTTGGTTGTTCATCGCGGACTCCTTTGTCATGATTAGAGCGTAGTCACAATTGGGCAAGCACGCGGTATACGAGGCATATTGCTCGTCGTGACCACTACTGCTAGTGGACACACTCTATTGTGTATACGCTCTATTATTTGTTCTGAAATGCGAGTATCCATTTTCCGAGCGCCTCTCGGTCGACGAGCTGGCACCCGGTCGAGCGCGCCAGGTCGCGGGCGCCGGGGGTGAAATGCGAGTTGCTCACGACCATGGCGGCGTTGCAGTGATAGTAGGACATGCCGGCCACGGCGTCGCTGACGGCGCGGCGCGAGACCGGGTCGCCCAGTCGCTTGCACTGGACGGCGACCTTGAGCGGCGGCCGGCTCGCCACCAGGTCCACGCCGAGGTCGCCCGATTGGCCGGTGTGCGTGACGTGATACCCCTGGCCGGTCAGGAGCGCGGCAACGTACTCTTCAAAGCGCGTCCCGGTCATGTGATCGACATCGGCCAGTTCGAGCGCGCGCAGCCCGTTCACCTGCAGGGTCCGGCGGTTGAGCACGACCCAGCCCGCGAGCAGCGCCGAATAGACGACCAGCGCCGCCAGCCCTGAGAGGGCCGCAATCACAAAGGCATCCGGCACGAGGCCCAGGCTGAGGGCGAGGGCGTCCAGCCCATAGATGACGAATGCCAGGATAAAGAGGCCTGTAACGATCAGGATCGAGACTTGAAGGAGATTCGAGTTTTGCTTGCGGCGTGTGCTCATATTTGGCTCTGGCGTAGGGGCCTGGCGCGATTATAGCATAAAAAATCGATATTCATCTGGTGGTATAATCAGGATTATCAGCGCGCGGCCGTTAACGCGTTCGGAGCGGAGGATCTATGAGGAAGAAAACCGAGAGTGAAATGGACGATGAATTGCAGCCTGAATACGACCTGCATGAATTGCTCAAGGGGGGGGCGCGTGGAAAATATGTGGAGCGGTATCGGGCAGGCACAAACCTGGTCCTCTTGGATCCCGATGTCGCAAAGGCGTTTCCCACTGAGAAAGCGGTCAATGAAGCACTGCGCCTCGTGTTGCAACTGACGAAAATTGCCGAGACGGAATAGGGCGCTGGTTTAGCGAGGGTGAAGGTTATGGCGGTGATTGGTCCGGTTTTGCAAAAAAAGATCGCGGCGAACCCCCGGCAATCGCAGAATTTGATTGTGCGGGTGATTGGGGATATGGAGACTGCGCAGCAGCAGTTGCTGGCCGCCGGTTTCCAGATTCGCCGCAAGCTGAGTCTGATCAACGGGTTTGCGACCACGGCGCCGGGCGCGAGCGTGCGCGCCGTGGCCGATCAGTCGTGGGTCAAGTCGATTGAAGAGGACCAGCCGGTCCATACGATGTAGCGCAGGGCGTACCCGGAATGGGGCATGCGATTGAACGGCATGCCCGATCCCCGGTCATATCCTGACGCATAAATCATAGGAGCAAAACATGCCTGCCCCATCCAAAATTCATCCGGCGTTGGCCGCCGTGCTTGATTCGCAGGTCGGTATTGAATCGACCGCCCCGCCGCCCGAGATCAAGATCATTGTCCGGCACAAGCCTTTCCTGGAGACCATGGTCGCGGCGGCGGCGATCGGCGGGGTCATCGGCATCGGACACCAGTATACCAGGGTCATGACCGGCTCTTCCATGTCTGCCACCCCGCAGGCGATCCGCGTCATGGCGACCCGGCCCGATATCGACCAGATCTGGCTCGACGAGCCGGTCCACACCCTGCTCGACGCGTCCGTCCCCCTGATCGGCGCGCCCAGGGTGTGGGCGGCGGGGTTTACCGGCAAAGGCATCCGCGTCGGCATTGTCGATACCGGCATCGATCCGGACCATCCCGATTTTGCAGGGCGCATCGCGGCGACGAAGGATTTGACCGGCGAGGGGGACCGCGACAATAACGGTCACGGGACGCATGTGGCGGGCATCGTCGGCGGGACCGGCGTGCAGAGCGGCAAATATCGCGGCGTCGCGCCGGATTGCACCTATATGATCGCCAAGGTGCTCAAAGGGGATGGCGGTGGCCAGATGAGCGATGTCATCGCCGGGCTCGAGTTCATGGCCGAACAGCACGCGCAGGTGGTCAACCTGTCGCTGGGCGGCGGCTCGAACTGCGACGGGACCGACGCGCTCTCCGTCGCCTGTGACAATCTCTGGGATCAGGGGGTCGTGGTGTGTGTCGCCGCGGGCAACGCCGGGCCAAACGCCGGGACGCTCGGCTCACCCGGTTGCGCCAGGAATCCGATTACGGTCGGGGCGACCGACAAGCAGGATGAGATTGCGGGCTATTCGTCGCGCGGCCCGACGCTCGACGGCCGGGCCAAGCCCGATGTCTGTTTCCCAGGATCCAGCATCCATTCATGCCGCGCCAAAGGCACGTCGATGGGCGACCCGATCGACAATTTCTATACGACCGCTTCCGGCACGTCAATGGCGACTCCCCATGCCGCGGGGACCTGCGCTTTGCTCTTGCAGGCGCATCCCGGATTAAAGCCGCAGCAGCTCAAGGATGTCCTGATGTCTACGGCGATCGACCTGCACCTCGATTCCAATACGCAGGGCAAAGGCCGCGCCGACGTTGTGGCCGCGCTCCAGGCGCTCGCCGCTCCGCCGCCGCCCACCCCCGCGCCGCAACCGACTGAGCCACCCGCGCCGACCG
>JBAVQS010000086.1:0-9939 GCA_049694275.1 Anaerolineae bacterium
ATGGCATAGCGGTTCAACCCAAAGCGGCGTTCGGCGCTCATCACCAGGTCTTCCATCACCTGCGCAATATGATTGACGTCGAGCCGTGTGCCGTGGAACGCGCTGTTGTTCATCATGCTGCTCAGCAATTCGACGATGCCGCGCCTCCCGCGCTCGCGCGCCGCATCCTCGCTTTCGAGCACCAGCGCGCACGCGCCCATCCCCATCAGGGTCCCGTGGCGGCGGCGGTCAAACGGGAGCGCCGCCTCTTCCACCCGGTCGTCGGTCGCCGCCGCGCCGGTTGCCAGAAAGCCTGCGCCGACCCATTCCATCAAATGATCGCCGGTCACGTTATCCGCGGCAATTACAATAACGCGGCGCGCCCGGCCATCGCGAATCCAGTCCTCCGCCATTGAAATGGCCTGGGCGGTGCTGGCGCATGCCGCATTCACCTGCGTGTTCGGACCTCGCGCGCCGATGTATTCGGCAAACTGGCTGTGCCCCATCGATAGAATGCGGAAGAGGAACCGGCGGTCAAACTCGTATGGCTCGCGCTCGAGACCGGCGTGCAGCTCGCCCATTCTGCGGCTCAGCTCGCTCAATGTCTGTGGATCGCTCGTGCAGTTCCGCAGGTCCTCTAGCATCTGCAACAGGCTCAGCCGGTTCTGCCATGTGTAATAGCGCTCGAACTCGTCGGCGAACCGGTCGCCGCCCGGAAAGGCGCTCGCAAAGATCACGCCGGTCTCATCGCGCAACGCTTCCGGCAGCAACCAGCGATCGGGCAAATACTTGCCGGTCGTCGCGCGTTTGAAGGTCTGGACGAGCGGAATACCTGCCTCGCGCAGGGCGTCCAGCCCTGCGGCCATAGCCAGTTGTGTGGTGATGTCCAGCGCCTCGATCAGCTTGTCCGGCACGCCGTACTCTGCGGCAAGGTCAAAAGGTCCGGGGCGCCCGGCCAGGCGGACAACCTCGTCGGCGCTCGTGATTGTTTCGAACCGCCCGCTTCCATCCTCCGACTTGACGACGCGGGTCACCCGCTTGTTCAGGATGCGCTTGCGAAATCGTTCCGGGATGAGATCGACGAACTGTTCACCGCGCAAAATGCGCAGCGCATTGTCCGGGTCCATCACCCGCTTTTCTGCGCCCGGCAGCCCGAGTCCCGTGCCGGTAATGACCACGGAGCCGAGCGGCGTATCGTTCCGATCAAAGGCGCGCGTTGCCGGTTGTCCCGCGACCTGTTGGAGCGCCTGCATCAATACCTGTGCTAATTCATTTGTTCCCGTCTGCTTGTCCTGTCCCATTTCTTTCACCTCATTGTTATCTGCCCCATATCCTGCCGCGTACAATCCGCATAGCGCCTGGTTCAGGCTGGGTAGTTCGCCGGTCTTGGGGTGATTGGTAAAGAGCGAAACGATATCGCTCTTGCCCCCGAGTACATCGTCGACCAACCCCTTGAGC
Organism: Anaerolineae bacterium; assembly: GCA_049694275.1. Classification (GTDB taxonomy): domain Bacteria; phylum Chloroflexota; class Anaerolineae; order UBA4142; family SHND01; genus JBAVQS01. Next base: position 1,438 of record JBAVQS010000086.1, read on the forward strand.
GCCTTTTTCGCGCCGACCTCGATAAAGGTTCGCGCTCCAGCCGCGTACAGCGTCTCCAGTCCCTTGACCCACTGCACCGGCGACGCGACCTGCTTTTCGAGCAGGCCCTTGATCGCGTCCACATCTGGCGGGTAAAATTCGCCGTTGACGTTGCCGACCAGCGGGATCTGTGGCAGGCCAATGTGCAGCCGGTCCAGCATCCGGCGGAGCGGCGCACTTGCGGGCGCGACGATGGCCGTATGGAATGCGTGGCTCACCGGCAGTCGCTGCACCTGTAGTCCCTTTTGCGTGAGGCGGGCCATCGCTTGCTCTACCGCTTTGCTCGCACCCCCGATGACTGACTGACTGTGGCCGTTGATATTCGCCGCAACCACATAGCCATCTACCTGCTTGAGCGTTTCGGCAATGACCTTGTAGGGGCCCATCACAGCGGCCATCCATCCCTTGTCGCCCACCTCGATTACGCTCATTTCATGCCCGCGCGCCGCGGCCGCTTCCAGCGCCTCGTCGAACGGCATAACGCCGGCGGCGATGAGCGCGGCATATTCGCCGAGCGAATGGCCCATCACCATATCGGGCTTGAACCCGAACTGTCCGAGCAGGCGATAAATGGCCGTATCGATGGTCAACATTGCCGGCTGGCAAATGGCTGTTTCAGTTAATTGTTGCTCGGCCGCCTTGAGTTGGGCGGGATCGGCTGGTTGGATAAAGATAAAAGAAGAAAGGGGCTTGCCCAGGATCGGCGTCATCACCCGGTCACCGTCCGCGACCGTCTCTGCGACGATCGGGAATTGGGCGGTGAGCTCGCGTCCCATGTTCAGGTACTGGCTCCCCTGGCCGGGAAAGAGAAAGGCGATCTTGCCCGGCTTGGGCCCACTCCCGCGAAAGACACCCTGTGGCTGGAGCGAACGCCAGGCGGCCGGGTTATCGAACCCCATCATCTTTTGCGCCTTGAGCAGTCGCTCTTGCAACTCATCGCGATTCCCAAAATCGAGCACGAGCCGTTCCCGCGCTCGAATCGCAGCCGCGTCAGGTCGTGCACGGGGCGGCGTCCAACCGCTCTGCACGCGTTCGAGCGCTGCATCGAGCTTTTCCTGTAGTTCTTGCGGCGAGTTTGCACCAATCGCCAGAATGCCACGCGGCGGCGCCAGCGGCTGAGAGTTGGGAATTGAGGGGTGAGAGGTCTCGATCGTAGCTCCCCCGAGCGCCTTTATTCCCTGCTCTACTTTTATTCCCGCATGTATCTGTTTGTCTGTTCCCAGGCCATTGGCACCCGGCCGATACTCTTCCATCACAATGTGGAAATTGGCGCCCCCAAATCCGTACGCGCTCACACCCAGCCGGCGCGGTGCGCCGTTTCGGGTCTTCCATTCCTCGGCGTCGTTCGCCAGGTGGAAAGGGGAGTTGTCAAAATCAATGTTGGGGTTAGGCTTGTCCGCGTGCAGAGTTGGCGGGATAATCCTGTGGTGCAGCGCCAGGGTCGCTTTGAGGAGACCCGCCGCGCCGGCCCCGGCCTTTAAATGCCCAAAATTGCTCTTGACCGAGCCGAGCGCAATGCCGTGTCGTGGCGCCGCGTGAAACATGCTTGCCAGACTCTCAACCTCGACCACATCGCCCACCCGGGTGCTCGTCCCGTGCGCCTCGACCATTGTCGCAGTCGCCGGGTCGAGCCCTGCATTCTCCCACGCGCGCTGGATCGCCAGACGCTGGCCCACCGGGTTTGGCGCGGTAATTCCCTTCCCCTTGCCATCGCTCGACCCGCCGACCCCGCGAATCACGGCGTAAATCTTGTCGCCGTCGCGTTCGGCGTCCGCGAGCCGCTTGAGCAAAAAGGCGGCCGAGCCTTCGCCCATGACAAACCCGTCCGCCCCATCGCCAAACGGCCGCGTCCCGGTTGCGCTCAGCGCGCCGATCTTGCAAAACTTGACAAAGCTCGACACGCCCATGTTCCGGTCCGCGCCGCCCGCCAGCACGGCATCCGCCTGTCTTTGCTCCAGCAGCTCGGCTGCGGCCTGGATGGCTGCGCACGACGAGGCGCACGCCGCATCGATGATAAAGTTCGGCCCGCGCAGGCTAAATACATTCGCCACGCGACCCGACACGATGTTCGCCAATTCACCCGGCATCGTATCCTCGGTAATCGGTGGGGTCGTCCGCTCGATGACCGCGTGCCACTGTTCGACGATGTTCCCTTTGACAGACCGGGAAAGGTCGCGGAATTCCGGAATGCCTTCGAGCGCGCGGGCGTACTCGGGGAACATGATGCGGAGATGGGTCAGATAGTGCATCTCGCCGCCCATCGCCGTGCCGAAGATGACGGCGGTACGCTCTGTATCGAGCGGGCGTAGCGGATACCCGTAATCGGCCAGCGCCTGGTCGGCGATGGTCACCGCCCACTGCTGACTCGGGTCCATCGCCGCCGCGACCCTGGGAGGGATGCGATATTTCTTCCAATCGAATTCGAATCCGCGCACCCACCCACCGATCTTGCTATAGGTCTTGTCCGGCGCCGTTGGGTCCGGATCATAATAATCGGCGACGCACCAGCGTTCTGCCGGCGTCTCGATAATGCTATACCGTTTGTCGATCAGGTTCTGCCAGAACCGGCCTGGATTCAATGCATCGGGCAGGATCGCGCCGATTCCTACAATCGCGATCGCCCGTTCAGCCCCATTTGTCGCAGACTCCATATTTGCTCCCTGTACGCCCGTGCCCCTTCTCCCTTTGCAAAAGGACTTGTTTCCTTGTTTACGGGTCTCCCTGGCTATTGGTTGACCAACCTATTTGCATGGGAATGCCTTGACCAACTGTTCGCCCGCAAAATCCATATCCGCGATCATGCCGCTCTGCGCTGCGTAAATCGCAGGCAGGTTCAACGACGCAGCCAGGTTCGGATCGGTCTGCCCGGCGCCGATAGCCCACTGCAGCCCATCGGTTGCAACCTTGAGCGCCGCTTGCCGCCCATAGATGCGGGACAGCGTCTGGCGCGTCGGTATGTCGAGCGCAATTCCTTCCGTTGGCTTGTCCACCACGCGCTCGGCAAAGACGGCGGCCGTCTCCGCCAGCGCGATCAGTTCGCCCAGCCGGAACAGCACGTGCTGGTTGCGCGTCAACCGGTCCAGTCGGCACCGCTCCAGCAGGACGCCGAGCGCGCACATTGCCATGCTCGCATAGCCCGCCCCATTGTTGGGTTGTGCGTGGTGCAACCGGTTCAGCCGTTCCACCCATTCGGCGTAATAACTGCCGCGCGTCTTGAGATGGTTCTGCCAGCGGTCGCGTGCAATCGTCCATTCCATGATCTCGGAGGTGCCCTCATAAATGCAGGTGATGCGCACATCGCGCTTGATCTTTTCGACCAGGTACTCTTTGACATAGCCATAGCCGCCATGCGCCTGGATCGCATCCTCGGCCGCCCGGTTGCCCGCCTCGGTCGCGGTATACTTGGCGATGGCCCCTTCGGTCGCCAGTCCCTCTTCCGCGCCGAGCCGCTCGGCCACCCACTCGATATAGGTGCGCGCCGCTTCCAGCCGCGCCGCGTTCGGGACGATGAGCTTGTCCATATATCCCTGCTTTTTGCTCAGCGTTGTCCCCGCCTGCACTCGCTCTTGCGAATAGCGAATCGCTCTCCGCAGCGCTTCCCAGCCGGCGCCGAGCCCGAACGCGCCGACCATGAGCCGTGTATAGCCGAACACGGCCTGGGCCTGCGCCAGCCCCTGCCCCTCAACGCCGCCGACCAGCCGGTCGACGGGCACGTACGCGTCGTCCAGGAACAGCGCCGCCGTATTGCTCGCGCGAATTCCGTGTTTGTCCTCGTCCTTGCCGTGTGTAAACCCCGGCGTGTCGCGATCGACGATGAACCACGACGGGCCGCCCGGCGCACTCGCCAGTACCGTGTACAAGTCCGCCACGCCGCCGTTGCTGATCCACTGCTTGCGACCCGTGATCTTGTATCCGGTGACCTTGCCGTCGGCGATGACGGGCTCGGCGCGCGTCGTCAGCGCGCCGAGATCGCTGCCCGCCTGCGGCTCAGTCGCAGCGTATGCCACGAGGAGCGCCTCATCCGCGATCCGGCTCATCCAGTATTTTTTCTGTTCCGGCGTCGCGCCCACCGTGATCGGATCGGCGCCGAGGAACGTCGCCAGCACGCCGGTCGCAATCCCGAGATCGATCGACGCCATCACCTCGGACACGCGATAAATGTCGTACGCGCTGCCGCCCAGGCCGCCATATTCTTCGGGAATGAATAAAAGGTGCAGGCCGACCTGTTGCGGATCATACAATTCGCGCAAAACGTCGCGGGGAAACTCGTTCTTGTGGTCAAGCTCAATGAGGAATTCAAGCGGCAGCTTGCGCGCCGCATATTCCTGGAGTGTGGAGAGGATTAGATCGAGGCTCTCCCTGTCCAACCCGGGCATCGGAACCTCCTGTTACTGGTTCGTCATTTCGGATAAAAGAGAAATCGTGTTCGGTAGCCCTTTACGATTTCTCGGCCCCATTCCGAAATGACGCGAGGGGAATGGCAAACAAAAAACGCCTGACGAACCTCGCCAAGGCGTTTCACCACCCTTACGCATTCGTCGCGCTGCAATCACCGCGCGACCCTGTTTCGCTTGCATTCTACAATGTAAAGGATATGGACCGATACTGCATCGGTCACGTGGCCGATTTGAGGCCGCCCGGGATGCTCATGACAAATTACTTGTTAAATCTTTCACAAGTGTAATGCTGTCCGGTACCAATCAGGTATCCTCTCGGTCCAAAATCGGTTACCACCTCATCCGCCTATCATGGACCCCGTAAATTGTGTATCGGGCGCGGTGCGCGTATAATGCGCTCTGCTGTTCATTATTTACCATGTCTACCATACTGGTCGCCGACGACGAAAAGAAAATCGTTCAGGTTCTGCGCGGCTATCTGGAGCAAGCGGGATTTGCCGTCGTGACGGCGGGCGACGGGCCCGGCGCGCTTGCCGCTTTTCGCCGTGCGCGCCCCGACCTCGTGCTGCTCGACCTCAACCTGCCCGGTTTGGATGGGCTCGACGTCACGCGCACAATTCGTAAGGAATCGTCCGTCCCGCTCATCATGCTCACGGCGCGTGTCCAGGAGAGCGACCGGCTCATTGGTCTCGAACTGGGCGCGGACGATTACATCGTCAAGCCCTTTAGCCCGCGCGAGGTGGTCGCTCGTATCCGCGCGGTCCTCCGCCGGACGAGCGGCGAATCCCATGTTGGCGAAGTGATCCGCGCCGGCGGTCTGCTCCTCGACCTCGCGCGACATACTCTCACCGTCGGCGCCCGCGCCGTCGAGCTCACGCCAACGGAATTTGATCTGCTCGCCGTCCTCATGCACAGCCCCGGCCGCGCCTTTACGCGCCTCCAGCTCCTCGAACGCGTCCAGGGCGAGACGTACGAGGGATACGAGCGCACGCTCGACGCGCACATCAAGAATCTGCGCGGCAAGCTCGGCGATGATCCACGCAGCCCCCGTTACATCGTCACGGTTTATGGAATCGGTTACAAATTTGCCGAAGAATTGTAAATGCGCCAGGGGTGCTGCATCATGCGCTTGGCTCATTGGTTCGTTGAAGATTGTTCCCATGCGTAATTCGCTTCTCCTCCGTCTCACCGCCGCCTTTGCCCTCATCATCCTGATTGCCCTGGCGGCCGTCTATATCGTGGCGAGCCAGGCGACCTCGCGCGAGTTCCAGTATTTCATGTTCCGCGGCCAAATGCTCACCGAGCAAGACCTCGTCCAGCAGTTGGCCGACTATTACCGGCAGCAGGGGACCTGGAATGGCGTCGATGCGCTTCTCACGCGCGGCTCCGGCGGCATGATGGGTGGCGGAGGGGGGATGATGGGCGCGGGCTCGATGTCGGCGCAGCTCACGCTTGCCGATGCGCGTGGCGTGGTCATCGCGGATACGCTTGGTCGGCGGGTGGGCCAGACCTTGACCGCGGCCGAGCGCCAGAGCGGCCTGCCGGTTGTCGTGAATGGGCAGCCGGTCGGAACATTGCTGGCCGGTAGCAGCATCGCCGTGGCCGACCCTTCGTCGCAGCAGTTTCTCGATCAGGTCAACCGCTCGGTCCTCTTTGCCGCGCTCACCGCCGGCCTCCTCGCGCTCGCGCTCGGCTATCTCCTCTTTCGCCAGATCACCGCGCCGCTCCACGCCCTCTCGGCCGCCTCCACGCGTATCGCCGCTGGCGATCTCGCCGCGCGCGTGCCGGTCAAGGGCGACGATGAGGTCGCACAGGTCGGCCGTTCTTTTAACGCGATGGCCGGCCACCTTGCGCGCTCCGAGACCGCGCGGCGCAACATGCTCGCCGACGTCGCGCACGAGCTGCGCAATCCCCTCGGCGTTCTCCAGAGCCACCTCGAAGCGGTTCAGGATGGTGTTCTGACCGCCGATGCCGAACAGATCGCCTCGCTCCATGACGAGACCCTGCACCTGACCCATCTCGTGGACGACCTGCGCGAGCTCGCCCTGGCCGAAGCCGGCCAGTTGCGTCTCGAACTTCAACCCACCGACCTGCGCGCCCTCATCTCGCGTACTCTCGCCGCCTTCCAACCCCAGGCCGCAGCCCGCGAGGTCGAGCTGCGCGCCAGCCTTGCCGCCGATCTCCCGCCCCTCGACCTCGACGCGCACCGCATCGAGCAGGTGCTCACCAATCTCCTCTCGAATGCCCTTCGCTACACTCCCACCGGTGGGCGTATCGAGGTCAGCCTTACCGCCGGTCCGCAGGCCGTTCGCGTCGAGGTTCGCGACAGCGGCCCCGGTATTGCCCCCGAGGATCTTTCCCACCTATTCGAGCGCTTTTGGCGCGCGGACAAATCGCGCACCCGCACTGAGGGCGGCGCCGGGCTTGGTCTCGCCATCGCTAAACAATGGGTCGAGGCTCATCATGGCCGCATCGGCGTCTCCAGCCCGCCCGGCCAGGGCGCCACCTTCTGGTTCGAGCTTCCTCAGTAGCCAACCATTCATAATCTCAACGAAATCAAGTAAAGGGAAACAAAAACGACGGGCTTCACAGCCCGTCGTTTTTGTTTCCCTGTTCCCTCGCAGGGAACGGCGCTTGACCCTTTTTCGTCCTATAATAGAACTGTCATGTCGACGATAGGAGAAATCTCTCCGGAGGAGGAGCGTCATGTCTAACCGAACTGGATTCGTTCTCGTACTACTCGTATTGCTTGCCGCGCTGGCGACCGGTTGTAACCTGATCAACCCCGCGCCCGCGCCCACTCTCGCCCCCATTGCCACCTCGAAACCTGCCGCGACGGTTCCCGCGCCGACGTCCGGCCCTGCCCTCGCGACGCCGCTCCCAACCCAGGTGCCCGATACCACGGTCGCCGCCCAGGTCGCCTCGCCTACTGCGCCATCCGCCCCATTGCCCACCCTTGCTCTTGCGACCGCGACGAGGCCCCCGGTCGTCACGCAACCGACCGCAGCCCCTGCCGTCGGCCAGTTTACGCACGTCAAGATTTATCTGATTGCCATGCAGGATAACGGTCGCTCCGGGCCGCCCGTCGGCTGCGGCGACAGCGCCATCGCGGTAGACCGGCAGATTCCGCCGACGAACGGCCCGCTCGCCGCCGCGCTCAACCAGCTCCTCTCGCTCCACAGCAAGGACTATGGTCAGTCCGGCCTCTACAACGCTCTCTACCAGTCCAACCTGCAGCTATCGAGCGTCGCCATCATCAACGGCCTTGCTACGATCCGACTGACCGGCAAGCTCCAATCCGGCGGCGTGTGCGACGACCCGCGCATCATCGCCCAGCTCACCCAGACCGCGCTCCAGTTCTCGACCGTCCGCACCACCGCGATCTATGTCAATGGGACGCCGATTCAAGCGCTGCTGTCGGGCAAAGGGCCGTAGCGACGGATTGCGGCGCATCCGTGTAGAGACGGCCCGCCGGGCCGTCTCTGTGCGCGACCGCTCGCGTAAATTGACCGCGCAAATAATTGATGGTATAGTAATCGTGCCACCTTGCTCGGGCAAACTTTCGCCTCATGGGGCAAGGCGCACGAGTTGATGAACGACTCTGGTTTCCGAGTCGTTTTTTCTTTTTTTCCTGCCGACCAGTCTGTTGCATCTCGCTCGCGTCAGGGAGTGGCTACAGATGAATTGCAGTCAATGCGGACAGCCGTTCGGGCCGGATGCCAAGTTCTGTTTCACTTGCGGCGCGCCGCGCCCGGCCCCACTCGCGCCCCGCTTTCAGCAAGCGCACGACCAATACTGTGTGCTCCGCGGGCAGTTGGATGCGGGCCGCATCACGCGCGTCGCGTTTGAGACCGCGCTCAAGGATATTGGAATCCAGGATGCGGAAGGCCACTACTGGCTTTTGGGCGCCGATAGCGGGGAATGGTACATGCATGATGGGCAGCAGTGGGTGCGCGGCGCGCCTCCCGCCGAGCCCGATGCGCCCGTTCCGCCGCTGGTTGCCCCTGTGTCTCTGGCGCCCCCGCCTCTCGCTCCCGTCGCCGTCTCTGCGCCGCCGCCCCCGCCT
>JBAVQS010000087.1:0-12148 GCA_049694275.1 Anaerolineae bacterium
CAAGACACGCGACGAAGCCCTTGAGAATATCAAAGAGGCGATCCAGCTTTACCTGGAGGTACTAGAATCTGAAGACCGGCCGGTTCCCGCAGACAAGACAGAATTGGTGCCTGTGGCAGTATGAGCCACCTACCGCAAATCTCGGGCCGCGAATGTATTCGCGCTTTGCAGCAAATTGGCTTTTACATAGTGCGTCAGCGGGGCAGCCATGTGCTGCTTCGACGTGACCAACCCTATGCAGAAGTAGTCGTGCCCGATCACAGGGAGTTAGACCGTGGCACTCTGCGCACGATTATTCGCCAGGCAGGACTGAGCGTGGATGAATTTGTGAAATTGGTATGAGCCTGCTTGAGCAGGCTTCGTTTTTCAGGAGCGTGCTTGAGCACGCTTTTTCTTTTTTTTCAGAGGGCCACGCGTTGCGGTTCATAGGCCGTCGGACCCTAGGTCCCCATGGGGCTATGGATTCAGACGGGGATTTGCAGTCCCTGGAGGTGGGCGGGTGATTTTTCACGAGCGGTGGATACTGTTTGCGTTAGCGAGATTCCTCACTCCGTTCGGAATGACAGACTCCGTTCGGAATGACAGGCTCCGTTCGGAATGACAGACTCCGTTCGGAATGACAGGCTACGTTCGGAATGACAGGCTCCGTTCGGAATGACAGACTACGTTCGGAATGACAGACTCCGTTCGGAAGGACAGAAGGGCGGGGAAGGACGGAACGACGGTGGGTGGGAGGTTTGACAGGCGGGGGGATATGGGTAGAATGGAAAAAAAGAACGTGTGTTCTAGCGTGGTTTTTCCTCGGTGGCTGCGCCTCATCGTCGCTTCGCTGTACCCCCTGCGCGTTGTAAATCCGGTGTGGTCGTGGAATCTGACATGAAGGAAGAGATTTACCTGAGCGTCATTGGGTGCATGGGCTTGCTGCTGGCGGTGTGCCTGGGGCTGCTGGCGGTGAACTGGTGGCAGCGGTGGCAGGAACGGATGCGGGCGCGCGAGGGGAAGATGGCGTTTGCATTTGAGGGGGAAGGGGTGGCGGAACGCCGGCGGCCGCCGCCGCCTACGCCGGAGGGGTATTATTTGTGGGAGACGCTGTCGGACCGGGAGAAGGAGGTGGCGCGGTTGTACGGGGAGGGGCGGTCGGTGGCGGAGATTGCGGAACGGCTGACGATTTCGCGGAATACGGTGAAGCGGCACCTGGGGAATATTTTTGCCAAGCTGGAGATTCACCGGCAGTTGGAGCTGGTCAAGATGGTGCAGGCGATTGAGGAGTATGACCGGCAGTAGTATCAGGGGGGATGATACCGGAGGAGCAGGGGGGATGGGGCGCGGAATTATACCGGAGGGTGATGACAGGCGGGGGAGGGATGGGTTAGAATGAGCGCAGAACGCTTGTTCGTTCGAAATCTGACGAAGGAGAAGAGCTGTGCCAACATCGTCTCGTGTTCCCAGGTTGAGGCCGGAGAGGGTGCGGGTGATGCGCGCGATTGCGCGGTATCAGAGGGTGCGGGGGTGCACGCCGAGCGGGCGGGAGCTGGGCCGGACGCTGTGCCTGAGCCCGAATACGGTGTGGTATCACCTGCGGGGGCTGGTGGCGGTGGGGTATGTGGCGTGCGCGCGGCAGGACCGGAGCGGGTATGTGGCGGCGGGGTCGATCCGGCTGACGAAGAAGGGGCTGATGGTGTTGGAGGCGGAGGAGGGGGGGTAGGGGCGAACGGCCGTTCGCCCCTACGAAATTACACACAAATCGGCATACACCCTAATCACCGCTTGAACTCCATCGTTCCATCGTTCACCGCGCCGAACCGCAGGGTGATCAGGTCGAGCAGGTAATTCTGATAGAGCTTCCACGGTTTTTTGGACCCTTGATGCGGAAGCGTATCCGCCGCCCTCTGGACATAGCCGGAGGTAAAGCTCAACAGGGGTTCTGGGGTGAGGGTGGAATCGGGCTGGCGAGGGGTGCTCTGTTTGTAGCCGCGCCGGTCCATATAGTTTAGCAGCCGGCAGACGTACTGGGCCGAGAGCTCGCATTTGAGCGTCCAGGATGCGTTGGTGTAGCCGAAAGCGGAGGCGAGGTTAGGGATGTTGCTGTACATCATCCCTTTGTAGCTCATGGCGCCGGACAGATCGACAGGCACGTCGTCCACGACGAGCTGCGCTCCGCCCATCAGCTTGAGCGCCAGCCCCGTGGCGGTCACGATCACATCGGCGGCGAGTTCCTGGCCTGAGCGTAGCCGGATGCCGGTTTCGGTGAACATCTCGATTTCGTCGGTGACCACCGATGCCTTGCCGAGCTTGATCGCAGTGAACAGGTCTCCATCCGGTGCGATGCACAACCGCTGGTCCCAGGGATTGTAGCGCGGGGTAAAGTGGGTGTCCAGATCATAGTCGGGGCCAAGCTGTTCCCGCGCCATCCGCAGGATCGACCGTTTAGCCTGGGCCGGCCAGCGCCGCATGAGATTAAAAGTGTACATCCCGACGGCAATCGACCGCCAGCGGACGAGGCGATGGGCGAGCCCGGTTGGCAGGGTTCGGTATGCCCAGTTCGCGAAGGTATCCTGTGCGGGGAGCGCGACGACATAGGTCGGGGAGCGCTGCAGCATCGTGACGTGCGCCGCGCGCTCGGCCATGGCCGGGACCAGCGTGACCGCCGTTGCGCCGCTGCCGATGACCACGACCTGCTTGCCCGCATAATCCAGAGCTTGCGGCCACTGCTGGGGATGCACGATGCGGCCGGCAAAGCGCTCGGCGCCGGGCCAGGTGGGCGCGTGACCCCGGGCATAGTCATAATAGCCGGTGCACATATAGAGGAAATTGCAGGTGAGCTGGGCGAATTGCTTCTCCGGTCCATATTCGACCTCGACGGTCCACCTTGCATCGGCAGAGGACCAGCTTGCCCGCCGGACCTGGCACCCGAATCGAATCTGGCGGTCAATGCCGTACTCTGCCGCGGTCTCGCGGATGTAGCTCAAGATGGATGGCCCGTCGGCCATTGCCTTTGTCCCCCGCCACGGGCGAAAACTATAGCCCAGCGTGTGCATGTCCGAGTCGGAGCGGACGCCCGGATAGCGGAACAGGTCCCAGGTCCCGCCCATCCCACTCCGGCCCTCGAGAATGGCGTAGCGCTTGTTCGGGCAGCGCGTCTGCAAATAATAGGCTGCGCTAATGCCCGATAACCCTGCTCCGACAATCAGAACGTCAACATGTTCGGTCGTCATTCCACCATCCTTTGGTATTGCGCCCAATCCCCTTTGCAAGGGGCAATCCCATTTTAACTCTTTTTGCGGATGAGGGGTATCGCCTTTGCATTTTGATTTTTCCGTTTTTGTGAAACAATTTGCAAGCTTGACGCTAGATAGGTTATAATACCCGCCATTGCGAATCGTGCGGATGTGCCATTGTCGTAAAGGAGCAGCGTGCGGGCATTAATCACCGGTATCTCTGGTTTTGCAGGCAGCTTTTTAACCGAATATCTCCTCGCGCAGGCCTCGACCGAGGTCTGGGGCGTCTCGATTGGCCCGACGGACAATATCGATCCGATGCGCGACCGGATCACTTATCTGACGGAGGACCTGGCCGATCCTACCGTGGCGGCCCGCGTGCTGGAGCAGTGCAGGCCGGACCTGGTCTTTCATCTCGCCGCGCAGGCCTTTGTCCCGGTTTCCTGGCAGGATCCCTGGTCCACTATGGAGAATAATATCCGGGCGCAGGTCAATCTGCTCCATGTGCTCGCTCAGCAGCGCTCGGCCGCGCGCATTCTGATTATCGGCTCGAATGAAGAGTACGGACGGGTGCAGCCGGACGAGCTGCCGATTACCGAGCAGACGCCGTTACGCCCGGACAGCCCGTATGGCGTGAGCAAGATCGCACAGGATTTCCTCGCGCTGCAATACTATATCAGCCACCATCTCTATACGGTGAGAGCGCGACCTTTTAACCACATCGGACCCCGGCAGAACGACCGCTTTGTCGCCTCTGATTTTGCCAAGCAGGTCGCCGAGATCGAGGCGGGCTTGCGCGAGCCGGTGATGCGCGTCGGTAACCTGGAATCGAAACGCGATTTTACCGACGTGCGCGATATGGTGCGGGCTTATGCGCTGGCGCTGGACAAGGGGCAGGCGGGCGAGGTCTATAATATCGGGTCGGGGCAGGCGCACTCGATCCGCGAGTTGTTGGACTATTATCGCTCGCTCACGACGGTTTCCATCCGCGTGGAGCAGGACGCCGCGCGCAGCCGGCCATCGGATACGCCGGTGACCGTGTGCGATGCGACCAAATTCAGACAGCAGACCGGCTGGGCGCCGCGAATCCCATTTGAACAAACGCTGCGCGATACGCTGGATTACTGGCGGGCGCGGGTTAAGGCGCAAATAAATCGGAAATAGTGTGTGATACACTCGTTGCTCATGCGGCCTTTCTTGAGGCCGACAAAAAGAAAAGTGTGAGGTAAGAAAACTTGATGGCTCGCAAAAAAGTGATCGTTACCGGGATTACGGGGCAGGATGGGTCATATCTTGCCGATTTCCTCTTGGAACAGGGATACGAAGTGATTGGCATGGTGCGGCGGACCAGCACCATAAACTTTGAGCGGATTGCGCACATTCAGGACCAGGTCACGATTATCCAGGGCGACCTGATCGATCAAGTTTCGTTGATCGAGATTCTGCAAGAGCACCATCCTGAGGAGGTTTATAACCTCGCGGCGCAGAGCTTTATCCCGACCTCGTTCAAGCAGCCGGTGTTGACCGGCGAAGTGACCGCGCTCGGCGTAACCCGCATCCTCGACGCGATCCGCATTGTCGATCCCAAGATTCGTTTCTACCAGGCTTCCTCATCGGAAATGTTTGGCAAGGTGCAGGAGGTTCCGCAGACCGAGCGCACACCCTTTTTCCCGCGCAGCCCTTACGGCGTTGCCAAGGTATACGGTCACTGGATTACCGTCAACTATCGCGAATCTTACAACCTCTTTGCCTGCTCCGGCATTCTTTTCAATCATGAATCGCCGCGCCGCGGGCTCGAGTTTGTCACTCACAAGATCACCAATGCCGCCGCCCGCATCAAGCTGGGCCTGTCGCACGAGCTGCGCCTGGGAAATATGGATTCCTTACGCGATTGGGGCTATGCGCCCGATTATGTACGCGCAATGTGGATGATGCTCCAGCAGCCTGAGCCGGACGATTATGTAATTTCCACCGGCCTGCAGCATTCGGTGCGCGATTGTGCGCGCATGGCGTTCGATTGTGTGGGGCTGAATTATGAGGATTATGTGATTGCCGATAACCCCGCCGACATTCGTCCAGCCGACGTCGTCAACCTGATTGGCGATTCCTCCAAGGCCCGCAACAAGCTGGGTTGGCAGCCGTCAGTGACTTTTGAGCAGATGGTCCAAATGATGGTCGAGGCAGATTTGAATGCCCTGAAAAAGACGTATAATCTGTAAGAGAGATTGTGTAACAATTCACAAATCCCTGGCGAGCGACTGAATAGCGTGCCTGATTCCTTTGAGTTTGTCGATACCCACGCCCATTTAACCGACGACAAGTTTGCCACAGACCTGGAAGCGGTGATTGCTCGCGCACAGCAGGCCGGGGTGACAAGGGTCCTGACACTCGGAACGGACGTGGCCTCCAGCCGGGCGGCGGTTGCGCTGGCTGCCAAGTATCCCGGCGTTTATGCGGCGGTAGGGATTCATCCGGAAAGTGTGCGCGAGGCTTCGCTGGACGACCTGGCAGTAATTCGTGACCTTGCGGCGCATCCCAAGGTGGTTGCTATCGGCGAGATCGGCCTGGATTATCACTGGGACCCGGCGTCCGCCGACTTGCAGCGCGAGTTCCTGGAACGGCAGTTGGCGCTGGCGGTAGAGCTGGCTCTCCCCGTATCGATTCACGACCGGGATGCGCATCAAAAGATACTGGAGACGTTGCGGTCACTTGGAGGGCAGGGTGTGCGCGGCGTGCTCCACGCCTTTTCAGGCGACGAAGCGATGGCGCACGAGGCGCTGGAGCTCGGATTTCTCATTTCGCTGGCGGGGCCCATTACCTTTTTGAATGCCCGCCACGCGCCGGCGCTGGTCGCGCGCCTGCCGCTGGACCGGATCGTGATCGAGACGGATTCGCCCTACCTGGCGCCGCACCCGCTGCGCGGCCGGCGCAATGAGCCTGCCCATGTCACACGCGTCGCCGAGCGCATTGCCGAGCTCCAGGGGCTGACGGTCCAGCAGGTGGCCGAACAGACGACGGTAAACGCCCGCAGCCTGTTCAAGATTTAGTTAGCACGCTATGAGGGTGTGCGTCATCGCGCAGGGCCGAAGGGCCCCTGCGCCGTTGTGAGGTTACGTTGGATATTCGTTCTATTTTTGCCCCAATCGAATCCGATTTGCAAAGCGTCGAGGTGCTGCTGCGCAACTATGCGCGCGCCGAGTTCGAGCCCCTCATGGAGGTGCTCGAAGCGGCCATCACCAGCGGAGGTAAGCGGATTCGTCCCGCCCTGGTTTTGCTGGCCGGGCGCTTTTATCCGCAGACCGACCTGAACCTGTATCGCCTGGCGACTGCGGTTGAGCTGCTGCACGACGCCACCCTGATTCACGACGATTTGCTCGACAGGTCGCTGCTCCGGCGCGGCGTGGCGACGATTAGCTCGCGCTGGAGCGAAAAGGCGACGGTCCTGGCCGGCGATTTTCTGCTCGCCAAAACGGCAAAGATTGCGGCCGAAGTCGGCGACCTCGAGGTGATGAAGATCATTTCGGATGTCGTCGTCGTCATTTGCGAGGGTGAAATTCGACAAGACTTTAACGGCCGCCGGCTCTCCACGGACCGCGAGGGCTATTACGACCGCATCTATGCCAAGACGGCGTCGCTCTTTGCAAGCTGTACTGAAAGCGCGGCCGTGTTGGGCAAAGCGTCGGAAGCCGAGCGTAAACTGCTGCGCGACTATGGGTATAACCTCGGCATGGCCTTTCAGATTGTCGACGATGTGCTCGATTTCGTCGGGATGGAGCGCGAGGTGGGAAAACCGGTCGGGAGCGACCTGCGCCAGGGCCTGGCGACCCTGCCGACCATCTATTTCTACGAGCAGGACCCGCGGCGTGAGGCGCTCCACGAGCTCGCCTTTAACAACGGTCATTCCAACCAGACGATCGACCAGGTGATCGAGTGGATCAAGAGCTCGCCCGCGATCGGCGCGTCGCAAGCCGAAGCTCAGCAATATATCGAAAAGGCGAAACAGGCGCTGGGGCCGCTGCCTGATACGCCCCTGCGCGCTTCACTCGAGCAACTGGCCGATTATATCGTCGAGCGAAACAAGTGAGCCCGAGACGGCAGGAGATAGCCCTATTTCCTGCCGTCTGTTTTTATCTTGGACCTCTCCTTTATCATCGTCAGTTGGAACGTTCGCGACCTGGTGCGCAAGGCCCTCGCCTCCATTCAGGTGGATACGGCCGGGACTGAGGCCGAGATTATCCTCGTGGATAACGCCTCACGCGACAACACGGTCGAAATGGTGCGTTCCGAATTCCCCTCGGTCCACGTTATTGCCAACCCGGATAACCGTGGCTTTACCCGCGCCAACAATCAGGGGCTCGCCCTGGCGCGCGGGCGCTATCTTTTTTTGCTCAACCCCGACGCCGAGTTGATTCCCGGGGCTACCAGCGCCATGCTCGAATATATGGCCGCCAATCCGGAGGTCGGCATCGTCGGTCCGCAGTTGCGCTATCCTGATGGCTCGATCCAATCTTCGCGCCGCCGCTTTCCCACTTTTGTAACAGGTCTGGTCGAGAGCACGCGCCTGCAGCAGGGGTTCCCGCAAAATCGCTGGCTGACCCGTTACTATATCCAGGAGACCCCGGACGACGCTGTGCAGGATGTCGATTGGATCGTGGGTGCGGCGATGCTGGTCCGCCGGGAGGTGTATGAGCAACTCGGCGGTCTGGATGAAGCGTTCTTTATGTACTCGGAGGAGCTGGACTGGTGTTACCGGGCGAAACAGGCCGGGTGGCGCGTGGTCTATTTTCCACAGGCGAGAGTTATTCACCATGAGGGCAAGTCCTCCGAGCAAGTAACGGCGAAGCGCGACATTTATTTTCACTCCAGCAAGGTTCGCTTTTTTCGCAAGCATCACGGCGTGGGGCAGGCAGAGAGCTTGCGCTTGTTCCTCTTGGGGATGTTCGCTTTTCAGTCCAGCGAAGAGGGCTTGAAATGGTTGTTGGGCCACAAGCGCCCGCTCCGCGCCGCGCGGGTTAGAGCCTATTGGCAGGTGTTGAAATCCGGATTAAAATAGGTCTGGAATGACGCACATCCTCTTTGTGACGGGCGAATATCCGCCGATGCAGGGCGGGGTAGGGGACTGTACGAACGAGATTGCTAACGCGTTGGCTGTCCTCGGTTTTCAGGTTTCGGTTTTGACCTCGACCGCATCCGCGCCCGGGTATCCTGTGGCATCACCCCGTAATGCGATTTCGGTGCATCGCATTGTCCCGCGGTGGGATTGGAATTTCCTTTCCACGCTGCGCCGGATCCTGAGCGAATCACAGGCGGATATCGTCCACATCCAGTACCAGACCGCCGCATTTGGCATGAACCCCGCGATCAACCTGGCCCCGCGCATGTTGAAATCGCCTGACGCAAAATTTGTCGTGACGTATCACGATTTGCGTGTCCCCTATCTCTTTCCCAAAGCGGGGCCGGTCCGCGAATGGGTCACGTACGAAATGGCCCGGTCGTGCGACGCGACGATTGTGACCAATGAGGAGGATTATGGGCGGCTAACGGGCAAGTTGCGGGCTATTCCAACGCTGATCCCGATTGGCAGCAATATTGCTCCGTCGCGGCCCTCCAATTATGATCGGTCCGCCTGGCGCGCGCGCTGGGGAATCGGCCCGAGCGAGACCCTGCTCGCCTATTTTGGTTTTTTGAACAAGAGCAAAGGGGGCGAGACGTTGATCCGCGCCCTGGCGCAGTTGCCGGAGATCAAGCTCATCATGGTCGGCGCCTCGGTTGGCGCCAGCGACCCGACCAACTCGTCCGATTGGGGGCGTGTCAAGCGGCTGATTGCGGAATTGGGGCTCACCTCGCGTGTCCTCTGGACTGACTATATGCCTGCAGAGGGGGTGAGCGGGAGTCTGCTCGCCGCAGATATTTGCGTTCTCCCCTATCGCGATGGGGTTTCATTTCGTCGCGGAACCTTTATGGCGGCCCTGGCGCATGGCTTGCCGATTGTCACGACGAGCCCGCCGGGGGCTGTGAGCGTATCTGGTTCCTCCGATGTCTCGCTCCCGCGGCTGTGCGACGGCGAGAATGTGCTGCTCGTCCCGCCTGATCAGCCGGAAGCGCTCGCGGCTGGCATCCGGCGCCTGGCCGGCGATGCGGCCCTGCGCTCGCAGCTTGCCTGCGGCGCGCTGGAGCTGGCGCTGGCATTTACGTGGGACAAGATTGCCGCCCAACATGCCTCGCTCTACCGGCGATTGACTGGAACGAATTGAGCTTGCGCGCTTGCCATTGGCGACGATTTGCGGTCGATCCCGACCGCATTTTTTATCTCTCGCCAAATCCGTTGACAGTCGATTGAATCGTTGTATAATACAGATGTTCTAATTATGGCCAACGGAAAACAGGGCAAGCGGAAAACGCGCAAGAGCAATTCCCCTTCCCGGGGTCTCCAACTGACAGCGGCGCAGGAAGAAGCGCTGGTCGCTGCGGTTTTGATTGCCATTGCGGTCTTGACTGCAATGGGCGCGTTCAACCTGAGCCGGGGGAATATCCTGGACGGATGGACGGATGTCCTCGGCACACTCTTTGGCTGGGGCCGCTACCTTGCGCCTCTTTTCTTTGGCGGCCTCGGCGTCTGGCTGTTGCTCGATTCGCTCGACCTGCGCCCTGATATTGGCGGCGCGCGCCCTCTGGGGCTGGCGATCCTCTTTGTCGTCTTTTTGACCGTCCTCCATCTTACCCCTGAAGGTGCACGCGGGCCGCAAGCTTTGAGCAGTGGCGAGGGGGGCGGGATCATTGGCTATTTCATCAGCGACTTGATGGTCGGCGCCATTGGGATTCTGGGCGCCTATTTGATTTTGCTCATCGCGGTTTTTATTGGCCTTGTCCTACTGTTCCAGATTTCGCCCAAGCGCCTGTTTACTCTGACTCTGGGCGGGTTTCGTTGGCTTGAATCGGCGTGGATCGATACTTTCAATTCGCTCTCCCGGCGCGCTCCCCGGAGGCAAAAACAGCCACCCACGTCCGGGGCTGATAAGCCTTCCGCCAGAGAGCGTCCTGCCCGAGCCACGGGCCGTCGGAATGAATCCTCCGATCCTGCCGCTCCCGGCGCGCCAACCCTGTCGGTCTCTCCTCGGCCGGCAGTCGCCGCGCATATTGTCGGCGGCGGCGAAGCGCAAGCGCCGATTCATCGCGAGTGGCGCTTGCCCAGGATTGAGGATATTCTAGTAGATACGGTCGAGAATGAGCCGTCGGCAACCGAGATTCGCGAAAAGGTGAAACGAATCGAAGAGACGCTTAAGCACTTTGGTGTGCCTGCCAGGGTGATTGAGGTGAGCGTCGGGCCGACGATCACGCAGTTCGGGGTTGAGCCGGGCTTTCTCAAACAAAAGTCACCGGACGGCTCGATTCGAGAAACCAAGGTCAAGGTCAGCCGGATTAGCGCCTTGCAGCATGACCTGGAGCTTGCGCTCGCCTCTGCGCCAGTCCGGGTCGAGGCCCCGGTTCCGGGCAAATCGATTGTCGGCATCGAAGTGCCCAACACGGAAAAATCGAACGTGAGCCTGCGCGGCGTGATGGAATCGGACGCCTTTAAAAAGATGGGGAAAAAGTCCAGCCTGACCATCGCGCTGGGGCAGGATGTTTCCGGGCAGGCGATCGTCGCCGACCTGGGTGCGATGCCCCATTTGCTGATTGCCGGCGCGACCGGCTCCGGCAAGTCGGTTTGTATCAATGCGCTGATTGCCGGTCTGTTGCTCACCAATACGCCCGACGATGTCCAGTTCGTCATGGTCGATCCCAAACGCGTCGAGCTCTCGACCTTTAGAGGCGTTCCGCATCTGCTCACGGATGTGGTCGTCGAGATGGATCTGGCGGTCGCGGTGCTCCAGCGCGCAGTCGCCGAAATGGACCACCGGTTCAAGATGTTTGCCAAGGTCGGAGTGCGCAACCTGGATGCCTATAATCAGCTTGCTCCGGAAAAGCGCCGGGAAGCGGGTTTGCCTGAGGCCAAGCTGCCCTTTCTGGTGCTCATCGTCGATGAGCTGGCCGACTTGATGATGGTGGCTGCCGACGAAGTGGAAAGGGCGATTACCCGGCTCGCACAGATGGCGCGCGCAACGGGAATCCATCTCGTGCTGGCGACGCAGCGGCCTTCCGTCGACGTCGTGACCGGGCTCATCAAGGCCAACTTTCCTTCGCGCATCTCGTTCGCCGTGACGAGCCAGATCGATTCGCGCGTCGTCCTCGACACGCCGGGGGCTGAAAAGCTTTTGGGCCGCGGCGACATGCTCTATATGGCAAGCGATTCGAGCAAGCTTGCCCGCCTGCAGGGCGGCTATGTATCAGACCAGGAACTGGAAAAGCTCGTCACCTATTGGAAAGGGTTCGTCGAGTCACCCCCGCCGTCGACTGTAAGCGGCTTGATTGACGAGCCCCGGCCCGATGCGCCGTTATCGCCGGCGAGCAGAACTCCGCTTATTGCGCCCATCCCTATTGACGCGGACAAATGGGTGCAGGGGGGCTTCAAGTGGAACCTGGAGGCGAACCCGGCCGAATCGGATGAGGACCGGCTTTTGAAACAGGCAATCCAGATCATTCAGGAATCGGATCGCGCTTCAATTTCACTCTTGCAGCGCAAATTACGAATTGGCTATTCGCGCGCGGCCCGGTTGATGGACCTTTTGCAGGAAAAAGGGTACGTGGGCCCCGAAGAGGCAGGGGCGATTGCAAAAGGTCGTCAGTTACTCACTCCGGCGAGGACCGATCCAACCGCGCCACCTGCGGTCGAGCGCACGTTTGTGGAAGAGAATGATGACGAGGACCCTCCATCGCGTCCCCCGGCAGCACGGCGGCCGGCCAATGGCAAGCAGACGCCTGGTCCTCTTTCGCCTGCACCGGAAGGCCAGAGCGAAGAGTACGAGATCGATTGGACGCCAGGCGAAAACAAG
>JBAVQS010000088.1:0-54500 GCA_049694275.1 Anaerolineae bacterium
GATACCAGGTGATAATGTCCCAGGTGATCGCGCCGAGCAGCCCGGCCAGAATCACAAAATTATCGACCCTGTGGATGTCGATCAACCCGCTGCCGATGGTTTTGGCAATGGCGGTGCCGCCGATAAAAGCGGCGACAAAATTGAAAAAGGCCGCCCACGCGACGCCCTGTAACGGCGTGAGGACGCGCGTCGAGACGACGGTCGCAATCGAGTTGGCCGCGTCGTGAAACCCGTTCGCAAAATCAAACGCCAGCGCGATGCCGACGAGCGCGATGACGGAGAGCAGGGTGAGGTCAGGCATTGGCGATCGTCACCCCCTCCAGCACATCGGCCGCATCTTCGATGCGATCGGTCGTCGCTTCCAGGTATTCATAAATCTCTTTCCAGCGGATCAGGTCAAAGATTTCTTCGCGATGCGCGACCAGTTCGTTGAGCGCATCGTAGAGCACGCGATCGCCGTTATTCTCCAGCGTGTTCATCTCGACGATATGCGCGTGAAGGCGATTGAAATCCTGCTTGTTCCGCAGGCAGACGACCGCTTCGTTCAGTTCCTGCGCGCCGCTCATAATAATCTTTGCAAATTTTCGGGCCGGCTCTTTGATCTCCCGGACATCGTATATGAGCAAGCGCCGCGCCGTATCCTCGATGGAATCGATGGCATCGTCGATGGACTTGATCAAGTCCTGGATATCGGTGCTGTCAATGGGTGTGATGAGCGTGCGCGGGAGAAGGTGCATCACCTCGTGCACGATGAAATCGCCGTTATGCTCGATCTCGATGATGCGGTCGACCTTGCGCTCGATATCCTCGTAATTTTCCAGCAGGTCCAAAAGTGCGCGCGCCCCTTCAAGCAGATTGGCGGTCGCCTTTTCGAACCAGTCGTAAAAACGCACCTCAGTCGGTAGAAAATTGAATTGGGGCATCCGAGTTACCTCTTTGGCGTATAAAATGGCAAGCCCGTTTTCTCATGGGAAACGGGCTTGCTTTTCGGGCCATCAGGGCCGAAGGTATTGCCTGAAAAAGTCGACGATCTCGTTATAGCACCGCACCTTGTTTGGGAGTTTGATCACGTCGTGTCCCTCATTCTCAAAGACGAGGAGGTCCATCTGCTTACCCTGCGCCCGCAAATGCTCGACCAGATCGCGCGACTCGGCCTCGACGACTCGCGGGTCATTGTGGCCCTGGATGACCAGCATCGGGCAGGTCAGTTGGTGCAGGTAGGTGCTCGGCGAGCGCTCGATCAGGAAATCCTTGTCCTTGTCCGGATGCCCGACCGCCATATAGAAATAGGTTTGCCAGGTGTCGGGCAGCCGCTGGATAAAGGTGATCAGGTTGTAGGGGCCGAACATATCCACCGCCGCTTTCCACAACTCGGGATGGCGACCGGCCAGGGTGAGCGTCATATAGCCGCCATAAGAACGCCCCATGACACCGGCGCGGTCCATATCCAGGCGCGGGTCCTGGCGCAAATGATCGAACGCCGCCACCTGATCCAGGCGGTCCTGCCCGCCCCAGTCGTGATCTACGCGCCGCATGTATTTGAGGCCATAGCCGCTGCTGCCGCGCACATTTGGCACAAACACAGCAAAGCCGTTGAGCGTCAAGAACTGGATGAGGGGCATCGAGAACCAGGCGAAATTGGGCCGCTCCTGGCCTTGCGGGCCGCCGTGGATATAAAAGACGACCGGGCGCTTGCCCTCATAACCCAGTTCCGGAGAGGGGAGATAGAGCCGGGCCGAGACGCGCAACCCATCATGACTGGTAAATGAAGCGTCTTGCCCCGGCGAGAGCAGGCGCTGCGGGATGCCCAGCACGCGCTCGCGGGTGACCTGGGTGAGCGCGTCCCCCTCGCGCGTGTAAAGCTGCGTGGGCGAGGTCGCGCTGGAAAAAGACAGCGCATAGCGGCCGGTCGTCTGGTCGTACGCAATCGACTGCAGGTCGCCGCCGTCCAGAGGGGAATGGCCGGCCAGCGTTCGCTCGATATTGAACTGCATGGCGTCCCGGTCAAAGGTTCCTTCATACAACCAGGAAACGCCGTCGCTGTTGTATTCGATCAGCGACCGGTTGCCGGTGAGGTGATGGGTGCTGAGCTCGCCCACTCCTTGATGCTGTGCGCCGGCAATCCGGACCTCACGCAGGTCTCCGGGGTTGTCCAGCGGGATATAGGCGAGGCCGTATGTATCGCTAAAGAGGGCCGTGACACAGACGATGCCCCGGTTATCCTCGGTGATATAGGACTCGCCAAACGCGGTGAAGGGGACTTCCTGGCCTTCCCGGCGTTCTTCGATTGGTGTGCCATAAACCAGCCGGCGCCCGGGCACGCCTTTTTCCCACAGATACATTACCGTGTCCCCTGCCAGATACCCGTCGCCCAGCACCAGCCGGGTCCAATCGGCGTTATGGCCGAGGCACCAGTTTCCATAGATGCTCGTTCCCACATCGGTCAACTCGCGCTTGTCCAGATCGACCAGGTAGGTCTCGTTCACCGGGCTGTTGCGCGTATCCACCTGGAACACGGCCAGGTTTTTCTCAGGGTCAGCCTGAGAGCACCGGACCTGCTGCCCCTGGAAGCGGTTGCCAAAGATTGGCTCCGGGAGGCCGCCGTCGATGGGAATGAACATCGGATTATAATTTTCGTCGCCGTTGTTGTCGATCAGGACCATGATTTTGCCGAGATGCGGATAGACGACGAACAAATAGCCCTCGATCAAGCTGGGGTTCTGCAAAGCAATATTCTGGGGGAGCAACGGTTCGGGCACGCTGCCGTTCCGGTCCATCGCATAGAGCGAGAGGCGTCCCGCGAGGTCGCTGACGAAATAGAGTCGATCGCCGGCGAGCTGCGGGCTGACAAAAAGACGCGCGGAGAGCAGGGATTCAATTTTGAAATTCATACGAGTCATCCTTGACACGGGATTCGATTTGCGCGTATATTAAACGCGACACGATTTTGCGTCAAGCGCACGACGATGGCTCGTAACAGAGCCACGGCAAGCGGTGTTGTATCATCGGCGTCCAATCGCCGCGCGAACAGGACCATTTTGAAACCGAAAGCGCACGCAATTTTGTCCGCGCCCGCGTAGAATCGGTTTGTTGCAAGGGATGAGATGTCACGGCGGCCCGCACAGACAGATAAACGGGAGTTGAAGCAAGCCAAGGCGCGATTGGGCTATTTGCCTGGTCTCGATGGGCTTCGCGCGCTTGCCGTCCTCGCCGTCCTCCTCTATCACGCCGACCTGCACTGGTTCCAGGGCGGATTCCTCGGCGTTGAAATCTTTTTTGTCATCAGCGGTTACCTGATTACCTCCCTGCTCCTCACCGAATGGCAGGAGCGGGGACGGATCGACCTCAAAGCGTTCTGGTTGAGGCGCGCGCGCCGCCTGTTGCCTGCCCTCTTTCTACTCCTGGCCGCGGTCCTGACGCTGGCCGTTCTCTTTTTGCCCGGCGAAGTGGCGGGGCTGCGCGGCGACGCGGCGGCGGCGCTGGGGTATGTCACCAATTGGTATCTCATCCTCTCCAACAAATCCTACTTTGAAGCGGTCGGGCGCCCCTCCCTGCTGCAGCACCTCTGGTCGCTGGCGGTCGAGGAGCAATTTTATCTCCTCTGGCCGCTCATCCTCACGCTGCTCCTGAAACGGTTCGCCGTTCGTGGCAATAGACCGGTGGCAGCCAGGCAGGGAGCTGTTTCACCAAAACGGGGAGACGTTGCAACCAGGCCAGGAGACGTTTCACCGAAACGGCTCTACCAGGTCTTGTATATTGTACTGGCGGGTGCAATCGCGTCCACGGTCCTGATGGCAGTCCTCTATTCGCCCGATGTGGACCCATCCCGGGTCTATTATGGCACGGACACCCGCGCGGCGGGCCTGCTCACCGGCGCGGCGCTGGCGTTCGTCTGGCGGCCCCGGCAGATTAAAAAACAGGCCCGGCGGTTCAATGCGGGCAGGCTGGATTGGCTGGGCGTGGCGGGACTGGTGACTCTCTTGTGGGCTTGCCTGGGGATCAATGAATATGCGCCGTTCCTCTACCGGGGCGGTTTTGCAGTCGTCTCCCTCGCAACGGCGCTGGTCATTGCCGTCGCGGTCCATCCGCGCGCCCGCCTCGGCAAACGGTTTCTCGCCTGGCGTCCGCTGGTCTGGGTCGGCGTGCGCTCGTACGGCATCTATTTGTGGCACTGGCCCGTATTCATGCTGACCCGGCCGCAACTCGACGTGGCGTTGGACGGACTCCCCCTGCTCGCCCTGCGGTTCGGGCTCACGCTTCTGGCGGCCGAGCTCTCATACCGGTTCGTCGAAACCCCGATTCGCACTGGCGGCCTGGAACGGGCATGGAAAGCCTGGCGCGAGGCGCAGGGGACGCAGCGGCAGCAGTGGGGACTGCGCTGGGCCGGCGCGGCCGGGGCGATTGCTCTGTTTATCGTCCTGCTCGGCAATTCGGTGGTCACCGCACAACCGCCCGCGCCTCCGGCATATCTTGCAGAGCTGGTGAGCACGCCGACGCCGGCCGAAATGCCGGTCGTGGGAGAGACCCCGCGCCCCATCGCGATGGCAACGGTCGAGAGTGCGAGCGTGAGCTCCTCCTCCGTCTCCTCTTCCGATATCGCCTCCGCCATGGCGTCGATGCCCACCGAGGCGTTGGCCGTCTCGCTCCCCATCACTTCGGCCCAGGAGCGCGCGACACCGGCGGATGACGGTCCCGATGTGCTCCGGCCGAGGCGGGTAGCGCCGGCCGCCGCCCCGGCAACGGCCGCGCCCCCGGCGGCGCCGACCGCCACTCTCAAGCCGCCGCTCGTAACCGGCATCTCTGTCACCGCCGTCGGCGACTCGGTGATGCTGGGCGCCGCGCCCGCGCTCCGGCAGGCGATTCAGGGAGTGGATGTCGACGCCCAGATCAGCCGCCAGGTCTCGACCGCCGTGGACATTTTACAGGCCAAACACGCGGCGGGACAATTGGGTGCGGTCGTGATCGTGCACATGGGAACGAACGGCGGGTTCAGCGCGCACCAGTTCGATCAGATGATGCAAGCGACAGTAGATGCGCGGCGGGTGATCTTTGTCAACGACAAAGTGCCGCGGCCCTGGGAAGACGCCAACAACTCGGTAATTGCCGAGGGGGTCCAGCGCTATCCGAAAGCGATGCTGCTGGACTGGCAAACCGCGAGCACGCCGCACCCCGAATTCTTTTGGGACGATGGGATTCACCTGCGTCCCGACGGGGCCCGGTTCTATGCCGAGCTCATTGCCCAATATATCCTGGCGCCCGGCGGCGCCGGAGCGGTATCCGGCCAATAGATGAATCGGGCGGCAGTGTTGAACTGCCGCCCGATGCGTTTCCGATTACGGTTGCGTGGAACCGGCGACCATCTCGCGCCGGACGGCTTCGAGCATCATGAGCGCGGTGAGGTCCTCCACGGAATCGCCGCCGGAGAGGGTGGAGGGAGCAGTATAGTCGTGCGAGCCGCCGCCGCGCATGTGTACGTGGTCTGCTTCCAATCCGCGTCCCGGTATCGTTCCGACCACCGCATCATAGTCCCAGAGCGGAATGCGATACGTGACCGCAGTCTGGCGAACGATGTTATTGATGCTGTTGTCCGCGTCCTGGCGGTCGGGCTTGGTGCCGACGATGGGAATAACTCCCTTACCGATCCAGAAATCCAGTATCTTTTCCAGCTCGACCTTGAAACTCGCCGGCTCGGGGACATCGTTTGCGCCCAGGCGGATAATGACGACGCTCGGATTGGTCAGCCGGAACTCGCAGGCGAGCGGGGTCTCGCCGGGTTGACACAGGTCCGGGTTGTTCCAGGTGGGATCGAATTCGGTCCAGGTGTGCATCCCCTTTTTGACGGCGGGGCTGTTGTGGCCGAACGAGCCGGCAAAGTAGGCAATCGCCGGCTGGAGATAGTCGTACGGGCCGAGCTTGTATCCGCCCGGGTCCTCGAATGCTGCGAGGAATGGGGGATAGACCATCGTGCTATCGCCCACCCTGGCAAAAGCACGCGAGTTGCGGCCGGCGGCTTGCCCCTGCGCATAGATTTGCCGGATTCGCTGTCGCGCCGGGTCGGACACGACGATGATCTGGTTGAAGGGAATGCCGTTGAGATCGGCGGGCGGTTTGCCTGCGGGGCGTGGGGTGAGCGTCGGGGCTGCGCGCGTCGGTGCGGTGGCCGGGACAGCGCGTGTCGGCGCCGCGCCGGGAACGACAAGGTAGATGACCTGGCTCTCAGCCGTCGGCAGCGCATTCGGGTTGACGGTCGCGCCGGCGCTCAAAAAGAGAAACAATCCGACGAGAGCCACTGCGAGGATACCCAGAATAGCGAGAAAGAAGCAGCCTTCCGTCGACAAGCCGGGGGGTGAATGCTTGCCCGCGTACAGCCCATCGCGCCATGCTCCCGTGATTTGAATCCGACGATTACTCATCTGTGCGCGTCATCATACATTTGCTTTTATGCTTTTGCAAGTCCCAAGCACAGGATCAATATATTGCGCCTCCTCCAAAAGAAAAGGGCGGTTGACTATTCAATCCGGATTGCTATAATCCGACATGCAGTTGAATCGGCAGGTGTATTCTGAATTCATCAGGCAGAGGAGAGGAACATGATTCTTGTCGTCGGAGCCAGTGGAAAGCTGGGTGGCAGCATCGCCGCCCGCCTGTTGAAAGCGGGCAAAGCGGTGCGCATCCTCACGCGTGAAAACCCCGATTATCGGACCCATGTCGCGGCGGGCGCCGAGGAGGTGGCCGGGGATTTAAAAGACCGGGCCTCACTGGACGCAGTATGCCGGGGCGTCGATACGGTGATTACGACCGCCACCGCCGCACAGCGGGGCGGGCCGGACACGCTCGAAAGCGTAGACCTGAATGGCGTCGGAAATCTGATCGATGCCGCGCAAGCGGCCGGAGTCAAGCACTTTATCTATATCTCGTCGACCGGCGCCGACCCGGACAGTCCCAATCCCTATTTCATGGCCAAGGGGCAGAACGAAAAGCGCCTGCGCGAAAGCGGCATGAGCTATACCATCCTGACGCCGCACGTTTATCTGGATATCTGGCTCGGCCTGGCCTTCGGGATGCCCTTGCAGGCCGGCCAGCCGATTACCCTGGTGGGCAAAGGAGATCACAAGCACTCCTTCATCGCCGTGGAGGATGTCGCCTCCTTTGCCATTGCCGCCGTCGATCACCCGGCCGCGCAGAACCAACAATTGCTGCTGGGCGGTCCCGCGCCGGTCTCCTTTTGTGACATCGCCGCCCAGGTTGGCAATGTAATGGGAAAGGAATTGCCGGTCAACTTTGTTCCGATGGGCGCGCCGATTCCCCTGATCCCGGAATCGCTCTGGGGTTTTCTCTATTTTCTGGAAAGCTACGAGTTCAATATCGACATGAGTGAACTACCCGGGACCTATGGCGTGGCCATGACCTCCGTGCAGGACCTCGCGCGCCAGATGTTCCTATCCCGTGCACAGTAAACCGCCGCACGGCAAACCCGTGGCGGGTTGGCGCAAGCCCTTGTCCGGCGAGAAAATGCATTCTGCGCACGTTCCCCATTGAGGGCGTGCGCAGAATTACGAGTGAGCGAAACATGCAATTGACCCGCGGTTATTCCATCGCCGTGCTCGCCGCGGCGCTCATCTCGACGACGGCGGTTTTTATTCGCTATCTCACCCAAACCTATCAGATGCCGCCGCTGATCCTTGCCTTTTGGCGCGATCTGATCGTGGCGCTGACGCTCCTCCCGGTGCTCGCGGTTTTCAGCCGTCCCCTGCTGCGCGCCCCGCGCCGGGACCTGCTCTACCTGGCGCTGTATGGCTTGATGCTGGCGTGCTTTAATACCCTGTGGACCCTCTCGGTCGCGGTGAACGGCGCAGCCGTCTCGACGGTCCTGGTCTATTGTTCTTCGGCCTTTACCGCGCTGCTCGGGTGGTGGCTGCTTCGGGAGCGGCTCGCCTGGTACAAGCTGGTCGCTATCGGCCTCTGCCTTGCGGGGTGCGCACTCGTATCCAATGCGCTGGACCCGGCCGCGTGGCAGGCCAATCTCATGGGCATCCTCACCGGCATCCTGTCCGGCCTTTGGTATGCGATCTACAGCCTTATGGGCCGTTCGGCCTCGCAGCGCGGGCTGAACCCATGGACGACGCTGTTCTATACATTCGGTTTTGCTGCGGGCTTTTTATTCCTGGTCAACGTCCTGTCCGGCGGAATTATCCCCGGGACCACCCCGCGTCTTGCCGACCTCCTGTGGCTCGGCAACGCGCTGCCCGGTTGGCTCATCCTGTTTGCGCTCGCGGCCGGACCGACGGTGCTTGGTTTTGGGCTGTACAACGTCAGCCTCACTTATTTACCCTCCAGCGTGGCCAACCTGATTGTCACCCTCGAGCCCGCCTTTACGACCGTCACCGCGTACCTCGTACTCGGCGAACGGCTCACATGGGTTCAGATCGCCGGCAGCCTGACAATTCTCGCAGGGGTCGTGTTAATTCGCATCTACGAAGGCCGGGCGCACACACCCGAGTCCGAGATGGAAGTGACCATCGGCGCGGCTTGACGGCGCGCCGCGTTACCGGTTAATGCCCGGCGCCCCCCGTGAGCCCTTTGAGCTGGTCGTACGCCGGCTTGCTCGAATAGTCGGCGTGCAGCAGCCCAAAGTGCGCGTCCGGATCATCCTCGCCGGCGCGGTCTTGCAAGCTGTACCAGAAAATCGTCGGCGTCTGGTCCCACAGCCGGGTATAAACCTGCGCCAACCACGCGGCCTGGCTCGCCTCCGATTGCAGCGGTGCCGTCGGCCACCACGGCGCGTCGGTCGGCACACCCATCTCGGTGAGCCAGATCGGGAGCTTGCCATCACCGTTCGCGGTCAGCGTGGCGCGTGTCGCCGTAATCCGATTGCGCACGACCGCGATTCCGCTGTTGGGCAGGATAAACGGGTGAATCGCCATGACGTCGAAATAGCCCCGCGCGCCCGCAGCATATGCCGACTGGATAAAGTTACTCTCCCAGCCAGAGGCGTTGTCCCCCTCTACGCCGTTTCCGGACAGCCCGCCAAACACAACCACCGCCTGGGGGTCGGCATATTTGATGGCGAGGTAGGTCTCTTGCAAGAGTTGCACGTAGCGCGCCGCATCCGGGAGCGGCTTCCAGAAATCGGAGGTGTTAGGCTGGTTCCACACCTGCCAGACATGCACATTGTTCTTGAAATGAGAGACCACTGCATAGGCATAGCGCGCAAAATCGCGCGGGTCGAGCGGCGGCGAATAGAGCCGGACCCGCCAATCGTCCGAGCTTTGCGCCGCCGAGCCCCACCAACTGCTGTAATCCAGCACGCCCATCACGTCGAGCTTGCGGGCGCGCAGCGCTTGAACCATCGCCTCATAATCTTGCCATTGGTACTGCTGTGGGGCGGGATTCAACTGGTCCCATCCAAAATCGACGCGAACCGCCTGGACGCCGGCCGCTGCCATCAGATCGGCGGCGTGCGCGACGTCTTGTAGGGTCGGATAATAGCCGGCCCGCCGCTGGTCGACCTGCGCCGTCACGCCGTACTTCCAGTTTGGCAGGGCAGGGGGATTGCCCAGGACGACGATGCGACGGTCGGCCCGGGTCGTCGCGCCGGCGCGATCCTTCACCGTGACCGTCGCAGTATATTCACCCGCGCTGTAAACAACCGGACGCGGCGCCGAGTCCGCGCTGTCAGTCTTGCCCATTCCCTGAAAATCCCAGGCGACCTGATAGGGCGCGGCCCCGCCGGTGATAGTGACGTTGAATGTCACGGTAAAGGGGGGCCGCCCTGCGACGGCGCGGAACGACGGCGCGGAATCGGGCGTAATCGTCGCCGCCAGGGGGACCGGGGTGCTGGTCGGTTTTGGGAACAGGGAACTGACCAGGTTCGGCCCCGGAGTAGCCACGCCGCGTGAAGGAGTCGCGGCGCATCCTGCAAGCACAAACAATAACGCCGCCCAATAGAATACATTCCGCATCCTATTGGTCCCCGCGCACCTCGTCCGCCAGTCGCTCGAAAAACTCTGTCATGTAGCGGTGGCGTTCCTCTGCGATTTTCCGCGCGGTGGCTGTGTGAAAGCGATCCCGCAGTTTCGAGAGCTTGACGTTAAACTCGGCGACCGGCGTATGGCTCGCATTGTGCTGGTCACGCGTCGCGGTCGTATCGCCGCCGGTCTCGGCATAGAGCTTTTGATGGAGCGCGCCGGCGACCGCAAAAACCCGCGCGATCCCGATCGCGCCGATGGCGTCCAGCTTGTCGGCGTCAAACAGGACCTGCCCCTCCAGCGCGCCCGGCGTATTCGTCCCGCGAAAGCGATGGGCGCGAATCGCATCGGCCACGCGGTCCGCAAACGCGGGGCTCTCGCCGTTATCCAAAAGAAAGGCGTGCGCCCACTCGGCGGAGAGCTCGGCATGATCGACCATGATCCCGCCGTGGTCTTCGTCCGCCCGCGCAACGTCATGCAGGAGGACCGCGGCGCGCACGATCTCCAGGTCGGCCCCCTCTGCCTGCGCGATCTTTTCAGCCATCCGCAGCACACGGAGGATGTGCTCGAAATCGTGAGCGCTGTCACCCTCATGATACATGGTTCGGGCTTGCTCGATGGTAATCATCGGAAAATTCCTTTCGTGAATGATCTGTCGGGCGCTGTTCTGGCTGGCGCCCCTTTTCTGCAATGCCCTATCTTACACGATTTCGCGAAAATTTGAACAGTCCCCCGAAACGCCTCTTGCCTAAAAATAGGTTGTGCGCTAAGATGAAGGGGATTTCGCGCTTAACGAAGGAGACACTATGAGCCAGGATCATTCCATCCAGGATAAATTCGCCGGCGTGCTTGCCAATATCGGCCAAACGCTCGTTCCACTCACTCAGCGCATAAATCCCGCCGCGCCGGTTGATGACGCGCTGCACACCCTCACCCCGCGCGTGCTCACGCTCTTCTTTGATCCTATCGTCGATCCGGTGAACAAGACCCCCCTGTCGCAGACCGGCTATGCCCAGAACTGGAACAAGGTGGATACGCTCATCCAGGGTTATATCGCCGATGTCGCCGAGTGCAGCGGCGGCCTCGTTCAATATCAAGAGGTTACCCGGCAGACGATCGATCATTTCCCCCTGCGGGACAGCGGCCAGCGCTATGCGGGACCGGATTACATGAAAATCCTCGCGCGCCAGGCGCCAGTGAATGAACATGACCTCGTCAACTACCAGGCGCTGGTGGACGAGCTCAAGCTGGCCGATCGCCGGACGAACAACGAATTTGACGAAGTCTGGATGTTTGGCTTTCCCTATGCCGGCTTTTACGAAACGCGCATGATCGGCAAGGGCGCGTTCTGGTGCAACGCCCCGGAGCTGGTCGCTCCCTGTCCCCGCTTTGTCATCACAGGGTTTAACTATGAGCGCGGCGTCGGCGAGATGCTCGAAGACCTGGGCCACCGCGGCGAATCGATTCTGTGGCACATTTACGGCGACAAGCCCGGCCCGGCCAACCTGTGGGAACGCTTTAGCCGTTACGACCTGACCAATCCCGGGCAGGCCGAAGTGGGGTGGATGCACTGGGCGCCCAACACCCGGCAGGAATATGACTGGGCCAACTGCATGGATTACGTGCCCAGCAAATGCGACGACTGGTACAACTTTCCCCATTTCGCAGGGACCGTCAAGCAGGTTTCCTGCCAGGAATGGGGCGGCGGCGACATCCGCGCCCATCACAAATGGTGGTTCAAGCACCTCCCCAAGGTGGCGGGCAATACAAACGGCATCCGCAACAACTGGTGGTCCTATATCATCAACACCGCCGACCCCAGCTTTGGATAGCACGAGTCGGAATACGGTAATCCATAGTTGCGTTGCGATCCTGTATCGTGCCACTCACCTACAGCAAATTCAAGACCCGGCGTTTGATCACAAACGCCGGGTCTTGAATTTTAGGAATGACATCTTCGCAGATGCGCCGCCAAGTGTTCTGCTTGGACTCTCCATCGGCGCGACACACGGGTCGGCTAGCTTTTAGCCGTGCCCATCTTGCGGGCCGCTTGCTTCACCCGCCGCACGTGCTTGCGTTGTCCTTTGGACAACCGCGCAGGTTTAGTCTTGCTTGTCTTGTTTGCCATCACTATCAACTCCTTTTGATGAACACATCACTGGCATGCAGCCAGCTTGGTCTCGACGCGAGTGGGGAGCAGAGTCAATCAACTCTTGACAGCCCAAAGATATGCCACAGCCGACCTTCTTACCCCTTTTCCCCTTTCCACCAGCGGTCGCAAATGGGTTGTAAAACTTTCGGTTTCCCCGGGCGTCAATGCCTCGCGCATGGCTTCTTCCAGCGTTGGAATTCTTGGATTACCGGCTATTCGCAGGAAGGTATCCCAACCCACATTTTCAGAACAGGGCGCAATCTCAATCTGCAATTCGAGCTGAGCCTTTCGGAACCCCGCTTTCTCCGCCAGGGCAAGCAAGTCCCGCTCGTCAAAATCCAACATCGGGTCCGTCTCGACCGGCTGAAGGCGCAGATAGACGGCATTGACTTTATGGGCTAGCGCTTGCACCGGCGATACGTCATATCCATCAAAAAGATGCGCCGGCTCCGGGTAGGCAAAACGATTGATCGGCTCAAAGATGGAAAGACGCCCGCCGGGTCCAAGCACGCGATAGAACTCGTCGAACGCTTTCTGTTTAGCCTGGACATGAATGAGCACAGAGCTCGCGGTCACGGCATCCGTCGAAGAATCCGGCAGTGGCGAGAGATCGTCGGCAGAAGCGCAGAGAAACACACAGCGATCGAGAACATGCATTTCCCGCGCGAGGGATCGCGTGTGAGTGAGCAGGTCTTGCGAAATATCGCTAAAGATCACTCGGCTTGTCTTGGTTCCTTCAAGCGCGCCAAAGGCAATCAGTCCGTCGCCACAGCCGACGTCAAGCAAAGTCTGTCCCTCGCCCAGATTGGCATGCCGCAAGACGCGATCGCGGACCGGATTCAAGAATTCCAACACGGTCTGCATTCGGCGAGGGTCGCCGCCGAATCGCCGGTCGAGTAGCCACCGACTCCAAATATCTTGTTTTAGCTCTGGCATGATTTGACCGGTCCTTATCCGCACCCCACAGGCCTGGTCGTCCTGCGATTGTCGCCTGACCGGGCTAACCGGCAATCCACGTCCCTGCGTTATCCATGTTGATCAAGCCAGGCCAGGAGTTCGCGCACACTGCCTGTAGCCAGACCGATGCTCGAATCCGCCGCGCCGTAATACAAATGCAGGGTATCCCCGTCCGGATCCAGAGTATAGCCGCACGGAAAAACGACATAGCCCACGTCGCCGCGTTCTTCGTAGGGCTCTTCCGGGCCAAAAATCCATTCGTCGCCGCGTTTGAGACAGAGTTCCGGGGTGTTTAAATCAAACAGCGCCAGTCCGATTCGGTAAAGGGAACCGGCCGCCGTCTGCCGCACCCCGTGATAAATCACGAGCCACCCTTGTGGGGTTTCAATCGGTGGGGGCGAAAGGCCGATCTTGTTTGCATCCCACCACGCCCCTAACCGGGCTTGGAGGAACAGTTTATGACTGCCCCAGTGCCGCAGGTCAGGCGAGTAAGAAATCCACATATGGGCTCTGGGAGAACTAACCGGGCGATGGATCAAAGCCCAATTTCCGCCGATCCGGTGCGGCAACAACGCCGCATCTTTGTCTTCGGGGGGCATAATCACCCCATAGCGCTCAAAGTGTTGGAAATCCTGCGTGAACGCCAGGGCCACGCCCGGACCGTCGCGCGAGTAGGCGGTATAGACAATGGCATACTTGCTCAATTCGGGAACGTAGGTGATGCGCGGATCTTCAATACCCCACAACTCATCCGGGTAGTGCTCGGGATCGGCGATAAAGGTAGGCTGAGGGTCAATGTGCCAATTGTCCACGCCGTTGGCAGAACGGGCCGCCGACAGGTGAGAATGTCCACGCCGGTCCTCAGCCCGACACAAGAGCAAGGTGACGCCGTCCGGGAGCCGTATCGCGCCGGGGTTGAACACACTGTGGACCGCATAGGGCCAATCGGCGGCGGTCAAGATGGGATTGGCCTTGTACCTCCGAAAGAGTTCGGGGTAATGATGGTTCATCGAGTTTGTACCTCCAGTGATAACACCGCATTTTCGGTTAGGCGCAGCTCTAGCAAAGCCTGTAGAAAAGCCAGCGTCGACTCTGCCCCTTGATTCTCGTTCGGGCGATCCGGGTGCAGACCGTCTCGACAGCCGCCTGTCGTCGGATCATAGACGGGCAGGTTCAGGTCGTTACGACCCAGGAACCACTCAAAGGCGCCGCGTGCTTCTTTGCGCCAGCGCCTATCGCCCGTAATGGCATAAGCTTCCAGACAGGCGGAAACTGTCGCTTGCGCCTCCACCGGCTGCTGATCAAAGCGCGACCGCTCACCCCCTTGTTTGTAAAAGCCGTTGGATCCGATCGGGACAAAATGACCCCCATCCGTATCCGCGCGTTGCAAGTCCGTCAGCCAGCTAAGCGACTCGAGTCCAACAGCAGTCATTGCACTACCTGGCGTCGATTGGCCGCAGAGAAGCATCGCATGCGGCAACACCGCGTTGCAATAGCTCAGACTTGTTTCATACCAACGCCATGCATCTGACCGGTTGCTTGTATACAGAGCGAGCAGTCGTCCGGCTAATTCCGCACGGACCTGGCTCGCCATCCGGTCGCCGGCGAATCGCTGCAGGTACTCGTGGATGCCGATCAGCGCAAAAGCCCAGGCGCGCGGGCTGGTCATGTCCAGAATCGCAGGGAGCGCCTGCTCGAACAGTCGGCCCGCCATACTGGGCAGGGCAGGCGTGTTGGAACGGCCCAACACAGTGCCCAGCGCCCACAATGCACGGCCGTGGCTGTCGTCCGAGCCACTCTCTTCCAGCCAGTCACGTTGATAGCTCATAAAGTTGCGAAAGCGCTTGGTCTCGCTATTGAAGGCATACCAGACAAAAGCGAGATAACGGGAAGCCAGTTCCGGGGCCTCGCCCCTGCCCAGTTCTTCCAGACGAGAGCTTACGATGAGCGCGCGGGCGTTGTCGTCGGTGGTGTACCCTTCGCGATAGTTAGGCACCGTGAATAAGGCGTGCTGCAAGATGCCGGTCTTGTCGCTCATGGTGTGAAGATGGTCGAGTTTGAGAGGGGGCAGTTCCCCCGGGACCTGGTCCAGCGCCCTGCCTGCAAAACCGGGTGGCGTGAAATGGCGGCGTTCCGCTCGGGCGCGCTCAAAACTCTCCATGTAGCGATGCGCAACCTGCGGCCAGATCATCGCTCGCCCAAACATATAGGCGCGTTTGCGCATGGCGTGACGCTGCGCCTCATTGCTCAACAAGTCAATCACTTGCTCGGCCAAAGCCGCCGGGTCGCTGAACGGCACCAGCGCGCCCCGGCCTTCAGCCAGCATCTCTTCCGCATACCAGTACGGGGTCGAGATCACGGCCTTGCCTGCTCCCAGCGTGTAGGCCAGGGTGCCAGACACAATCTGCGCCGCATTGAGATAAGGCGTGATATAGATATCGGCCGCGCCGATGAACTGGACCAGCTCGTCTACACTGACAAAGCGGTTGTAAAAGATGACGTTGCCTTCCACGCCCTTTTCCTGGGCCAGCCATTGCAGGGACAACCGATATGTTTCGCCCTCGTGCTGGATCACGTGCGGATGGGTCGCGCCGAGAATGATGTAAACCACATTCGGATAACGCGCCACGATCGCAGGCAGAGCCGCGATGACATTTTCGATCCCCTTGTTCGCCGAGAGCAAGCCAAAGCTAAGTAAGACGATTTTGCCTTCCACCCCAAACAGGTCTTTATGGAAACTGGGGTCTACAAACGGCACATCGGGGATGCCGTGCGGAATGAGATCGATCTTCTCCGGCGGCACGTGATAGATCTCTTGAAGAAATTCGGCCCCGCGTTCGCTCATCACCACCAACCGGTCGGACAAGGCCGCGACCTGCTCCAGGACCCGGCGCTGCTCGCGGTCGGGATCGCGCAGAATGGTGTGCAGCGTCGTGACGACAGGCATGCGCAACTCACGCAGGAGCGCGAGGATATGGCTGCCGGCGCGCCCGCCAAAGATGCCATATTCAAATTGCAGGCTCACCAGATCGACGTTGTTGATGTTCAAAAAGTCGGCCGCGCGGCGATACGACTCGATCTCTTTCTCTTTCAGCTCGAATCGAACGCGCGGCGGATAGGCATAGCCCGATTCGACATCGTTGACGGGCAGGGCAATGCACGTGGTGCGGCTGTATTCTGTCGCCATCGCTTCGCACAGATCAGTCGTGAACGTGGCGATGCCACATTGACGCGGCAAATAGTTGCCGATAAAGGCAATGCGGTTGATTGTCGATTCGGAGTCGTTTTCCATAAGCGACATTTCTACTTGGCCTCAAAAACCCCGCCGACCTTGTGCTTTTCGAATTGAACGAGGGCGTCAATGTCCGCGTTCACCATCGCGAGATCGAGGTGGTAGGCCTGCGCCAGCTCGGGCGATGCGATGGGCGGATTCTTCTTGCCAAGCAGGATATAAGTTGCGGCGCCGCGCACCTGGGCATAGTATTCGGTGTGTTCTTTGTCATCCATTGATATTCTTGCTCCCTTCTTTTCGATTTGCGCTCTCGTCGAGCGTGATGGGTGAGTGATTGGGGATAACCACAGTTATGCCGATCTTCATGCCCCCGCGGCGTCTGCCCCCCAATTTCACATAGAGTTCACGCGCCCGCGTCTGATCATTCGGGGGAACCGGCGCAAAATTTGGGCGAAAGTGCGAAGCGTTTTGGGACGAGTATTGCATGACACTGGTCGTCTTGCCCTTTGCATCCGTTATGACAATCTCGCGCAGGTGGCGAACATTTTTTAAATCCATTCAGTTACTCCTTACAGTTCTCGTGAAACACATGTTCACGGTTCTACTTCTCTTGTTAGTCGCATGCCCCTGGATTGAATGAAGGGGCTTGGCGGGCCTTTCACCACACTGCCGCAGCGGTCACCATCCGGACGGTGGCCGCCCCACGCTGCGTAGAGCGCACGGGCCTGAGACAGGTCGTTCTCTGTGACACGAAAAAAGTGCGGCGCGTGGCCTCCTCCATTATCGTAGGAAAACTCGTACTTGATGATGTCCTTGCGTTTGGCCTCAGAGACCAGGACCTCACGCAAGAAATGAATTCGTCGAATGTCCATCTTATTCCTTTTGGCCAACAGGCCGCCATGAGCTATGAAATCAGCTTGGCAATCAGAAAGGCTGCACCCGCCGCCAGTCCTCCAATGATCAAGGTCTGAATCCCGCTGCGAATGGGCGAGGCCCCCGTGAAACGCCCCTTGAACGCCCCAAAAACCAACAACGCGAGGAGGGTGAGCCCTACCGAATAATACAGCGCCGTTTGTGTGGTGTGAATAAAAAAGTAAGGCGCCAGGGGAATCAACCCCCCCGCGATGTACGCCAGCCCGATGGTGAGACCACTAGTAAACGCGCGGTTCGCCTCCGGTTTCTCCAAACCCAGCTCAAACCGCATCATGAACTCGACCCACCAGTCAGGGTGCTTACGAAAGCTATCCAGGGTGCTTTTCTGCTCGTCGGCCGTTAGTCCGTATCCTTCAAGAATCTGCGTCACTTCGGCGCTCTCGGCCTCGGGCAT
Organism: Anaerolineae bacterium; assembly: GCA_049694275.1. Classification (GTDB taxonomy): domain Bacteria; phylum Chloroflexota; class Anaerolineae; order UBA4142; family SHND01; genus JBAVQS01. The sequence continues at coordinate 17,637 of JBAVQS010000088.1, forward strand.
CGTTTTGACTTCCGTTTGTTCGCGTGCCTGTTCACTGGCGTAATGATCCGCATCGCTCTTGCCTGCAAGGAATCCACCCAGACCCATAGCGATGGACCCCGCAGCGATCTCGGCAAGTCCCGCCGTGACGACGATGGTGCTCGCATCCACCGCGCCGGACAATCCAGCGGTGAGGGCAAAGGGAACGGTGAGTCCGTCCGACATACCGATAACAATGTCACGGATGGTCTCGCTTCCGGTAAAGTGCTTTTCGATGTGTGGTGTCATTGGCATTTTGGCCTCCGTCTCTCTGCGCTTGGCAATGGCTCGCGCTCGGCAGTTCTACTTTCCGTTCTGTCGCCGTCCGATCTCTCCGCCGACTCTGTCCGACACATTACTCGGCGCGCCATGGAGAAATCCGATAAAGACCAGCTCTCCGTCGACGGCGCGGATCATATGGTTCTCGCCCGCATCAAAGATCAGCATCGCGTTGGGTCCAAATCGCTCTTCTTTGCCATCGGCGCCCGAGAATATTCCCTGCCCCTTCAGCACGACAACGTAAAAGGGGGAATCGGGCGTGTTGTGTTCCTTGAAGCTTTGCCCCGGCTTGAGCGTAAACCGGAGCACTCGGCCGGCTTTGTCGACGTAGAGGGGGTCCGCGTGGGCATCACGGTCGGAAAACTCGAGCGCTTGTAGCAATTGTATCGCTTTCATCTTGATCTCCTTTAGCTGAATCCCATATATCCAAACCTTTATTCGCCAAATCTGCGAATAAACCAGGTCTTGACCACCTGGGTCAGAATCACATAGCACACCAGCATGATTGCCAGCAGCAGCCAGTACATGCCCGGAAGTGGAACAAACCCCAGCGTGTCGGCCAGCGGCGAGACGGTCAGCCAAGCACCCACCGCGACGATGATCAGGGAAGTGACGATGAGCGGCCAACTGGCCCGGCTCTGAATGAACGGGATCTTGTTGGTGCGGATGACATGAATGATCAGCGTCTGGGTAAAGAGCGACTCTACAAACCAGCCGGTGTGAAACAGCGCCGGGTCGGTCCCGGCATTGAACACATAGAGCATGATGAAAAAGGTCAGGTAATCAAAGATCGAACTGATTGGGCCGATAAACAGGATGAAACGCTGAATCCCGCCGATCGTCCACTTGCGTGGCCTGGTCAGCCATTCGGCGTCGACCGCATCTGTAGGGATAGTCGTCTGCGAAAAATCATAGAGCAGGTTGTTGGTCAGTACCTGGATCGGCAGCATGGGCAGGAAAGGCAGGAATGCGCTGGCGCCCACGACGCTGAACATGTTGCCAAAGTTGGAAGAAGCCGCCATCTTGATGTATTTGATAATATTGCCAAACACGCGGCGGCCTTCGAGCACACCCTGTTCCAACACCAGCAAATTATTTTCCATCAGAATGATGTCAGATGATTCCTTGGCGATATCGACGGCGCTGTTGACCGAGATGCCGACATCGGCAGCTTTCAGGGCCGGGGCGTCGTTGATGCCATCGCCCATAAAGCCCACGACGTGGCCCTTGCTTTGCAAAGCGTGGATGAGATGCTCCTTTTGGGCAGGCGCCAGCTTGGCAAAGATGCTGGTCACGCTGGCAGCCTCGGCGAGCTCTGCCTCACTCATCGCTTCGATTTGAGAGCCCAGCAGGATCTTGTCCACCGGCATGCCTACCTGTTTGCAGATGTAGGCGGTGATGATTTCATTGTCGCCGGTTAGAATCTTGACATCCACATTCAAAGCATGCAGCCGCTTCAAAGCCTCGGCCGCGGTTGCCTTGGGCGGATCGAGGAAGGCCAGGTAGCCAAGTAGGGTCATATCGGCTTCGTCTTGAATTCCATAGTGCGGGGCATCGTCATCGCCGGGCATCACCTTGTACGCTACGGCCACGACGCGGAAACCCTCTGCGTTCAATCTTTGCACGAGCTGCTTGCGATGGGCGTCATGCTCAGGCTGTACATCCAGCACCTGGCCGCCGACTTCCACCCGCGGTGAAAGGTGCATGATCTCTTCCACGGCGCCCTTGCAAATCAGGGTATGCTGGTTCTGTTTGTCCTCCACGATTACGGACATGCGCCGCCGCTGAAAGTCGAAGGGGATTTCGTCGATTTTGCGGTAGTCCGTTTTAACCTTGAGCTCTTCCTCCAGGTGCCCGTGATCGAGGATGGCCTCATCCATCAGATTCTTGAGACCGGTCTGGAAATAGCTGTTCATGTACCCATAATGCAGGACGCGCGGGCTTTCGTCGCCGTGAACATCCAGATGTTTCTCCAGCACGATCTTGCCCTCGGTCAAGGTGCCGGTCTTGTCGGTACAGAGCACGTCTGCCGCCCCAAAGTTCTGGATGGCATTCAGTCGCTTGACGATCACTTTCTTGCGTGCCATCGCCAGCGCGCCCTGGGACAAGTTGACCGTCACGATCATCGGCAGCATTTCGGGGGTTAGCCCGACGGCGACCGCCATGGCAAACAGGAAAGCTTCCACCCAATTGTGCTTGCTCAGTCCGTTGATCAGAAAGACGGCCGGCACCATCACGGCGATAAAGCGGATCATCAGCCAGGTGAACTGGTTGACGCCCTTGTCAAAGCTGGTCAACTGGCGCTGCCCGACGATGCTCGCGGCGAGCGACCCAAAGTAGGTGCGGTCCCCGGTGTGGACGACGACGGCCATAGCGGATCCGCTCTCGACGCTAGAGCCCAGAAAGCAGATATCCGGCAGATCCAGAGGATTTTGAACATCGGCAGAGGCTGGCGCGGCTTTCTTTTCTACCGGCAGAGACTCGCCGGTCAGAGCCGCCTGGTTCAGAAACAGATCTTTGGCGGTAAGCACTCGCACATCAGCCGGGACCATATCCCCGGCGGCCAACCGGATGATGTCACCTGGCACGAGCCCCTTGAGCGCGACCTCGGCATCTTTGCCATCTCGTACGACGGTCGCCGTCGTGTTAACCATCGCTTTGAGTTTTTCGGCGGCGTTATCGGCGCGCATCTCCTGAAAGAAACGCAGCACGACGCCCATCACCACCATCACGAAAATAACGATCGTCGCCCGCAGGTCGCCGGTCAGATACGACAGCACGCCCAGTGAGATCAGCAGGATAACCAATGGATTCTTGACGTTATCCCACAGGCGCATCAGGGGCGACTGGTGTTTTTCCCGGGCAATCTCGTTCAATCCATCGCGCTTGATGCGCACTTGAACTTCTGCCTCAGAGAGCCCGCCCAGGCGCGATTCGAGCTCTTTCAGGGCAGTGTCGGTATCCGTTCGCGCCTTCTCTATCAATTGCTCGGAAACTTTCGCCTCGTCTCCCTTATTGAGATTACCCCGGTCTTGGGAAGGATTCAGGATGGTCCCCAGGCGTTTGAAGAGGTTGGCGACGGAAATGCTCCAAAACGCAGGCTGAGTTGACCGCGCCTGCGGGTCTTGGACATGAGGCCCAGTTTTGAAATCCATCCAGTTACTCCTTACGATCTCGTGAAACACACCCTCACGGTTTCACGGCGCGCATGTATTGTTGCATCTGGAATTTCGAGAACCAGTGCGGCGACGGCAGCTCGCCTTCCGTATCTCCAGGCAGGCGATCCCATTCGATCACGACCTCATAACTCTCGTATGAACCCTGGCTAGCCCAGACCGTGCCGCCGCTTGAAGAGACGACGTGGCCGCGCCTTTTCTTGGCGACCTGGTCCCATTCGACCAGGGTTTCAAATCTCGCGCCGACGAGGGCGTCCGCCTCGCCTTGCGTGTAATTAAAATTCTGCATCCTTGCGCCTCCATCCCGATATGCCGAATTCATGATCAACCTTGACACGCCGATCAAGCATTCATGAGCGTAGCTCTACGGCTTGCTGGAATCCGGTTCGCCGGGATCCGGGTCTAGCGTCGCCTGGGCAACTGCGGTGTGACCATTCGGCGACGGCGGCTGCGGCCCTGAAAGCGGCGGCACGGATTGAACTGCTTCGACCGGCAGGTTCAGCCCGATACCGTTGCCCACCACCACACTCAGCCCCTGCGGTATGATCTCGATGTTCAACACTTTCCGGGCCGAGATGGTATTCATGTCAGACAGGATCGGGGCGGATTGCATCGAGCGCATCTGAATCTTGCGAGCGCGATAAAGCCGGACCCGAGGATTGTTGGTGCGCTTGCCATTGCTTATCGCCAGAAAGTAATCCAGCAGGTCCGTTTTGCTCATGCCATCGTACACCGCAATATCGAGTAGCCCATCATCCATCCTGGCTTCCGGCGCAATCAAAAAGTTCAAACCCATCAGCGGCGCGTTCGAAACCGTCACCAACTGCGAGTTGGCATCAATCGTTTCGCCATCGTCGAGCTCGATCTGCACCGGACATGGTTTGTAAGCGAATAGCTTGGCCAGCGCGCGGGGTAGTATCCCCAGCTGACCTCTCTTGGCGGCTTCGCTCGCCGGGAAAACCAGCGCAGTAAGCCCGAGGCCTGCTGTTTCGAGAAAGTATTCTCTTTCCGGTTTCTCTTCTGTAATGACGCATCCCACATCGATTTGCCGGGTGATGCCGGCCCCGAGCAGGGCGCACGCGTGGTCGAGGTCCAATGGAATTCCCAGGGAACGCGCCAGGTTGTTCATTGTGCCAACGGGCAGGATGCCGAGGACCGTCTTGGCGCCGACGAGTTGGGCCGCGACATCTTCGATCGTGCCGTCGCCGCCGGCGGCAATGACAAGTGCTTGCTTCTGATCCGCCGCTGTTTTCGCTGCTTTGCGCGCCGCCTTGCCCGAAGACTTGACCGCGACCTCTGCCCGAATGCCGTGAGCGCGCAGCGCGCCGACGAGCATATCCAGCGAATAAGCATCTTTACCATTACTCCCCGACTTGGGGTTGTAAATCAAAAGGGCTGGCCGCAGATTTTTATCCTCTTCGGGGGCTAGAGCGCTCTGCGCGGCTTGGGGCTGGGATGCCCGGCGCTCCAATTCGGCAATTTTGGCTTCGAGGGTTCGCAACTTGCGCGTACGCTTTTCGAGTTTGGCCTGCGCGGCCATAACTTCTTTCGCCACCTGCCGATGTTCGGTGCGCGCCCGCTTGAGCGCTTGAGTGAATTTCGCGCGAGGTTGTTTCTTTGCCGCCATGTCTTTTCTCTCCTGTCGGCGCCGTGGTGTGAATGGCCAGAGTCAAGAGCGCGGGCTGAAGGGCAAGGCGCGCACACTTGCGGCCTTGCCCTTCAGTACATTGTATTGGGGCGCAACATACTTTGTGCCCCGGGGCGTCGCTTTAGGCGTGATGGTGCTTCAACTGATCCACGCGCTTGTTGACTTCGGTTTCCGCGCGTTCTTTGGTGTAGCCGTATTTTTTCTGGATGACGCCCACCAACCGGTCGCGCTTGCCCTCAATCTTGAGGATATCGTCGTCCGTCAGATCGCCCCACCACTCTTTCAGGTGTCCCTGGATTTGCTTCCAGTTTCCTTCAAAAATGTCGTCCATCGTGCCAACCTCCTATGGTGATAGATAGGCTGCCCATTCATCGCGCCAACCGCAGTGGGTAGCGGGGGCCTGCGGTTGCCTATCGCCCGATCAGGATCAACACACCCGCCGCAATGGCGAGGACTGCCATGATCAAGGGTAAGAACTGAAAGCTCAAGCTCAGCAATGCGACCAGCCCATACAAGATGAGCCAGATGGCCAGCAAGAGCATTCCGAGATTCTGCGTCAGTTTCATGTTCTTCATATTTATCTCCCGGAGACATGTTCTATGCCTCCTTCTCCCGTCAAGCTACTAGTGCATCAAGATGAGCCTGCGGAGTCACTCTACTGCTTTTGCAACTGGCGAATGCATATTCTGTTCCGCAATTTCATCATGTTGATGCACTACGGACTGGATGACTCGGTTCGAGATGGGCCGGCCTGGGGCAGCCAGCCCATCTCCTGACTCGCGGGCGTCATTGCGCGAGACCTGCCGATTTAACGAGGGCAAGCCCCGCCACGCGAGCAAGACCATGATTTAGACCCCGCGGCGTCCACTGACAAGGCGTACGGCAAATAAAATGATCACCGCGCCCACAAAGGCGATGAGGATGCTCCCGACGTTAATCCCGGAGACCCCACCGAGCCCGAAAAAAGTCTCTCCCAGAAAACCACCGACGAGCGCGCCGATGATGCCGAGGACGATGTCGCCGACGAGCCCATACCCGCCGCCCTTCATCACCAACCCGGCCAGCCAACCGGCAATCAACCCGACGATCAACCAAGATAAGATACCCATGATATTCCCCCTGTTAGACCGTGCCGTCGCAAATTCTGTTCTTACGGCGGCGGCGATCCACTTGACAAGCGCTTTTCCTCAGGCGCCACACCGGCGCTGTTTTTTTCTGAATCGAACGTGCCCGTACGCGCTTGACCACAGGCACGCCGATCGCAATTCCGAATTGCGAATGTGATCTACCGGATTCGAGTCTCGGTGCGTTGTGTCACCAGGCCGGTTCGGGTCTCACCAAAGAACATGAAAACCACCCTGATGATTAGCCACGCCACCAGCGCGTAAACAACCATCGCCACGAGCGACGTAAACTCGAATACGCTCCCATCAAAGCGCGGTGTGCCGAACAACCCGACGAAGGGTGCGACCAGCGGCGCGGTAATGCCGTAGATCAGTTGGGCAAACCCGGCGCTGGCATTGGCCCCGAGCAATCGCAAGATAAAGCGAATGGCGATCAGGCCTTCGACGAAAACAAGGATTATCCCCATCGCCTGCTGCATCCGGTACAGGATTACGCGTCGCGACGCATAGGGATCGAGCGTGACCTGTTCAACGCGTGCAGTCTCGCTGACCACCGGGGTGTTAACGATAATCGGCTGCACCGGGACACTGGGCGGCGCAGCGGTAGTGGTCGTCGTAACGACCTGTTCACGATAATTATCCATTTTCATACCTCCATCTATCCTGTATCAGGATACCTTGAAACAGTCGAAAGGGTAATCAGGTCAAGGACTGAGAGGGGCAGGGCAAAGACCCTAAAACAGGCGGGCCAAAGAGCGTAGGCGAAATAGAGACAAACTGCCGGACTTTACTCAAAATGTTGTCGCACTTTGGCTGCAATCTGGCGATCCGTCATCTTGTCAACCGTCTCAATCCCGACAACGCGCCCGCCGAATCCCTGGTTCGCCAGGCGTTTCTCAAGCTCTCCCTTGGCCTCGCCTGGACCAAAGATCTGAATAGATTCTGCATCCCGAATACACGCGATAACATCATCATAGTATTTGCCAAGATGGTTCGCGAATCCTCGGTCGCGCACGTCTTCCGCCGATTGAGACCCATCCGCATGGGAACCGCCGGCAAACCGGACATGTTTCTCCATACTGGAATCGATTTCTCTTGTCTCTTGCCCCTCGGCGGTGAGAATCACGATGACAGCCTTCCGATGGTCAATCCACAGACCCACTTTTCTATCCATTGCTCTCTCCTTTGTCTTGATAGGTTAGGTTGATACGGTCTCATGCCCGCCCACTCCGCGGATCGGACCCACGCGAAGATTTCATCGTCGATCGTCTGTACGCGCGCGCGTGTTATCGTGGCGCGATGGGCGGACTTGGCTGAAATCGATAAAGCCCTGCTCGACGTTTGTAGAAATCAGTTGAACGCTCACCTTGTCGCCGACGTCAAGGCCATCGAACCCCTGGACAACCTTGCCTTCAACCGGCACGGTGAGCAGCCGGACCCAGGTCCCCTTCTCAGAGGCGCCGGTGACGATGGCGTCGAACTGTTCCCCGATTCTCGATTCAAGAAGCAGGGCCGCCGCGGATTTACCAACCTGCCGTTCGACTTTGTTGGCGGCATCCTCTTCTTCCGTGCAATGCTGAGCCAGAGTCTCCAGTTCGGTCTGATTATAGGGCACGGCGCGCCCTTCGATCGCGGCCTTTAACAGGCGTTGAGTGATTAGATCGGGGTATCGACGATTCGGGGCCGTTGAATGTGCATAGTCTTTAACGGCCAGACCAAAATGTCCCGGGGCAGTCTCTCCCGGCATTTCCGCAATATATTCGCCGGCGCCCAAAAGTTTGATCACCGCGAGGGAGAGGTCGGGGAATCGCAGCGGGTCGGCCGCTTTCTCCTTGATCAGAAACTCGTCCAGCGCTTTTGAATCCGGAGCATCCGGAAGCTGGCCGTTGTGTTGCGCGGCAAGTTGAACGATGCGATCCCAGCGTTTGGGAGTGCGTACCACCCGGCGGACGGAAGGGAATCCTTTTGCCGACAGATACCGGGCGGTCACCCCGTTGGCGGCGATCATGAAATCCTCAATAATGTCCGTGGCGCGGTTCTCCCGTTCCACTTCCAGGTCGCGGATTTCGTCATTGTCAAATATCGGTTTCGCCTCGATCGTTTCCAAAGAAAGCGCCCCGTGAACATGCCGGAAATTCCGCAGGCGCTGGGCGATTCGGTCTTGCAGGCGCAGATTCTCGTCCAGTCCCTTTGTGGCGGCCAGCGCCTCGGGCGCCGGTCCATTCCCTTCCAGCCAGGCAGCAACGCCGTTATAGGCGAGCTGCGCATGATTGCGCACCTGCGCCCGGTAGATATTCGAATCCAGCAGGGACCCATCAGCGCCAATCACCATCTCGACCACAACGGATAGACGATCCTCGCCGGGATTCAGCGAGGTGAGGTCGGTGGAAAGCTTTTCAGGAAGCATTGGAAACACACGGGCCGCCGTATAAACCGAGGTCGTATTATGGCGCGCGTGTTCGTCAATCGCCGATCCATTTTTGACGAGTGCGTCCACATCGGCCACGGCCACCAGAATCTTTACCTGGTCTCCGGGCAGCGCCTCGGCAACGGTCAACTGATCCAGGTCACGGGAGTCATCGTTGTCAATGGAAGCCCACAGCAGCTCTCTCAGATCACGAATCCCGGAGGCCGCTCCACCCGGCTCACCGTTCAGCGCCGCGGGCGCCTGAATCTTGTCGAGTTCGGCAAGTGCTTGCGCGGTAAAGTCAGGGAGTAGTCCTCGCTGGAGCATTGCGCGATAGGCAATGCTCTGTAAAAGCTCACGGTGTTGTTTAACATTCGCATTCATAAGACATCCCTCTCAACTGCATTCGATCGCGGCGAAAAGATCGGTATGCTTTGTAGAGTGTTCCTTCCCTATTCTTGACTCACGGGCTCGGCGTCTCGGTTGGCTCCGTTGTATCCGTTGGTTCTGGAGTATCCGTCGGCTCGGGTGTTCCGGGGTTGGCCGCCTGCGCCGCGTCAGTCGCGTCCGCGCTATTGGACATTTCAATAATCGCGGCGGTTGTCGCGGCGACGCTGGTTTTCATCGCCGCGGCGGTGGACTCGCCGATGGGCGTACCCTCTACGACAATGTCGCTTGCTTTAACCGTAAAAACTGCCCGGTGCGGGACATTATCCTGGACGATCCAGATCAGGTCGCCGGCATTCGTCGGTAGTTGATATCCAATCGTGCCGCTGGTTTTTGTACCCGCAGCAAGCTCGCCGTTAATTGGTTGACTGGCGCTGAGCATAATCGCGTTCGCGTCCATATAATATGGCTTGCCCGCCGCGTCCTGCCAGGTAGCTTGCGCGACTGAATTCGTTTCGAGCTTTGTCTTGCCCGTGTTTTCGATGGTGACGCTGACGAATACAAAGCGGTTGCCCGTGTCGGGCAGGTTGCCTAATTCGCCGGGCACCGTTGTGACTTTAACCAACGTCACGCGCAGGTCACCCATAATCGCCGTTTGACCGACCCGGTTAGTGGGCTGGTTGGAAGCAGGCGTGTCGATAGGCAGAGAAGCGCCAGAACAGACCTTATCGATGGCCAGACCAAAGGGCGTGTATTCCTTGAGCCACGGACTATCAATCCCGATCACTTTTTGGCCGGTCGAATTGGTATCTCGAAATGGCTTGCCCTGTACCTTGACATCATTCCCGGCGATATCGACCAATTGACGGAAATAGGCGATGGACTCGCTCGTTCTGCCGAATGTCAACTCGACCGCGCTGACGGGATCGGGGAGAGTGGACAACGTGTTCAAATCCTGTTGCAGCTTGGCAAAATCCATATAGAACGGCGAGGAGGGGTCTGTAAAAGCAGAATAGTCGGTATCCGGTGTCAAGTTGACCATCTTGGCCAGGGCGGTTCCGAAATCCTGGTTTGCCTGGACTATCGCTGTGCAATCGATTTTATTGTTTGAGTTTTGCGCCTGGGGCGCGGGCGCTGCATTGGGTGCGGGTTTTCCGGTGGGATTGACGACTGCGGCAGAAGTGGAATTTGCCCCACCCGGTGCAGCCGGCGCGCCGCTACATGCGGTCGCCAGCAGGCCAACCGCGAGCAGCAGCGTGATGGCGATCCAGCCGCGCTCATTCGTTAAAAAAATCGGATTTTTCACTAATCTATTTCTCCTTACTGACGGCGCCTCTCTTCTCTATGCAGGTTCAGGGAGAGGCGTGTTATTGCACATCGCTTGCCGGGCGCTCCTCACGCAGCCGCCTGGATATTGGAAGCATTTGCTGCCCAGGGTTGTTGCGGATGCGGCTCCAATAGGCCTTGAATCTGCCTGACCAATTGGTCAAGCCCAAAAGGTTTGGAGAGGAAACTGCAATTTCGCTTGGACCTGATTTTCTGCTCCAGGTCGAGCGCCTCCGAAACGATCACGACGGGTAAGCTTTGAAATTCATCATGGGCTTTAAGGAATTCCAGGAATTCGCGGCCCATGATGACCGGCATGTTGTCTTCAAGAACGAGTAAATCAAAGCGCTCGGCAAGCAGAAAATCCGTGCCTTCCAGCACATCGCCAGCCACCGCCGTATCATAACGTTCGACGAGTACATCTTGCATCAATTTGCGTATCGATTCATCGGGAGCCATGATCAGGACGCGCGGTTTACTTGCCATTAGCGGGATCCTCCTATCTTGTAGCAACGATGCCCTTCGGACCTTTTTGCGCCGGGGGCAAGACCGCCGCGCGAGCATCGACCTTGTCGACGCCCGCCGCTCGCCGGATTGCCGCCAACAGGTCGGTTCTCACACTCATCTTGGAAACAAGCGCAGCGGCGCCGGCGGCGAGCGCCGTGTATCGGAAGGGTTCAATGTCCAGCAAGGTGAGGATGATCACCCGGGTCTCCGGCATCACCGCCTTGAGCTGGGCAATAATCTCCAGCCCTGGCCGACCGGGGAGACCTGGGTCCAGCAAAACAATCTGTGGTCTGAGTAATTGCGCCTGTGCCACGGCCTCATCACTGCGGCAGAGCGTGCTCACGACCTCGATTTCGGGATACTGATGTAAATAAAAAGACGCCGCGCGTAGAAAAACAGCGCTGTCGTCCACCAGCATGACCCGAATTTTGCGCCCCTCGTCCAGCTTTGTCGAAACCACTTTGCCTACCTTTCCATGCGAGTTTTCGGCGACCGCCTCTGGAACGCGATCCGACAACCTTGTCCTGAGCCGTTTGCGCGTCGCGCTTTAAGCGATGGTTGTAATATGCGCTTGCCGGCGCTACACCCTCGCGCCGGTTTCTGCGTATTTTCCCAGTATCAGGATACTCTCAAACAGAGATGGGGGTAATCAGGTTGAGGACTGAGCCGGGGGGGCCAAAGGGTGTAGAGAGACCGGGCCAAAGGGTGTAGAGCTATTTCTATCAATAACTTTTTCGAGAGACTGGAATGCGGTTGCGGTGGCGGTAGCTGCCGCCATGCCCGGCCAGGTCGATCAAGAGGGCGACCCCCAGAATAATCCATCCGTAGCCCACGATGCCCTCTGAAAAGACAAAGAGGTACGCCAGGGTCGTCCACGGCAGGAAAATGCCGCCCAGCAATGTACAGACCCACACCGGCAGGGGCCAGTTCTGAAAGGCGAGACTGAAGCGTTGCGGATCGGTCAGCCACCAGAGCAAAAGGGTGATCCGTGAACCGAGCACTAGAAAAATAGTGGTGAAACAGCACATGGTTATCTCCTTATGGACATGCTACAAACCACAAAACTGTACGGACAGTATCATTGCGAAGACAAAATTTGTTCTTGCGCCTGCCCGTTTTGACGCTCCGCCGCCGCGTCGGCCTGGGCCTCCTCGACCATCTCGCCGGCTTGATTGATGGCCTGGTGGACCTCAGCCAGGAGCGCCGTGTGCTCCTCGGTCGTGTTCGTGCCCGCCGTCTGCGCGGCCTCGGTCAGTGTATGGTCGGCTTTGCTCAACAAATGGTCCACCTGACTGTCCACATCGTCGCGGTCCCCTGTGGATAGGGTAATACGGCCGGGTCCGGTTCGCAGCCGCTGCAGCCCCTCGGCGCGTAATCGTCGAATTTGCGCCCGCATGGTCGAGATGATGTTCGTGGCGGCCCCGGCAGGTTCTTCGGTCCCCAGTCCGGCATGCACGACCAAATGGTCCATCAGGACCTGGAGGATCGCCGCCAGGGGAATGGCCAGAAATGCCCCGGTGATCCCGAGCAAGCTGCTAAACGCAAAGACGGCCAGGATGACTACGACCGGGCTCACGCCGACCGAACGCCCCATCAGCCGGGGTACCAGGAGATTGTTCTCGGTCATTTGAAGCACGACCGAATACCCCACGACCAGTAAGGCCGCCTGCGGAGAGATCGAGAGGGCGACGAGAATCGCCGGAATCGAGCCCAGTGTAGGGCCGAGCATGGGCACAAACTCGAGCAAGCCGGCCAACGCGCCGAGCGCAAGAGGATAGGGCAGGCCAATCACCAGGTAGCCCAGGCTGGACAACACGCCGATGGATATCATCAGCAAGAGTTCGCCGCGTACATAGCCGCCCAGGCGGCCCTCGATCTCACGCCAGATGGCTAGCAATTCCGGCCGCCGGGCCGCGGGAGCCAGGGACAGCCAGAATCGCTCCAGCCGCGACTGGCCGAGCGTCAGATAAATACTCAGGACGACGATGCTGAGCATCTGGGTCAGGAAAGCGATCACGCCGATGCCGATGCCCAGCGCCCCGGTCAGAACCGTGCTGCTCATTCCCTGCAACTGGCTGGCTAATTGGTCACCGGTCGGCAGTCGCTGGGGCAGGGTCCGAATCGCATCGTTGGGATTATTCTCCAGCGAGGCGACCAGACTGGCGTACACCTGCGGCAGGCTGCGGCCGAGCGCTCCGCCCTGGTCGATCAGCGCCGGGATCACCAGCACGAACAGCCCGGCAAACACGGCCAGGATGCCGAGGTAGATGAGCACCAGGGCCAGGGCTTTGGGTATTCCCCGGCGCTGCAAAGCAAACACCATCGGTCGCAGCGTGGCGGTGATCACCAGGGCCATGAACACCAGAATCAGAACGTCTATCAAACGCAGAACGAGCAGCACGGCGCCGAACACCGCCAATAGCGTGAACCCCGCGAGGGCGACCTGCGACGGCCTGATCTTGAGTTCTACCGTTTGTACGAGCGGAGTCGAATCTGAACCGTTAATCATGCTTGCTCCCTGGCCTGGCCAGCTACTTTTTCCCCTTGACGAGAAAACGCGACTTGCCCCAGTTATAGAAACGGATGGTGAGCACCAGCCAAATACTGCCGAGCAGATAGCCGCCGGCGACATCGCTGAACCAATGCTCGCCGCTGTAGATGCGAGCGAGACCAATCAGCGCGATCATGACGCCGAAAACAATCAGCGCCAGCGTGCGCCAAATGGAACGGCCCTGCGAGAAATACGCGAGGAACCACAGAAAGCCGAGAATCGCGACATACGACTCGACATGTCCCGCCGCAAAGCTATACTTGCCGCCATCCAAATTCGGATTCGCCACCTGGATCAAACTGGCGCTCGGTCGTGGGCGATCCACTAGCATTTTGATGGCCAATCCAACTGCGCCAATCCCTACCGTGGCGAACAGGTGCGATACGGCCGCCCAGCGTGAGGCATAGAAAAATAGGATGAGGAAAATGAGGGCAAGGCCCACGTAGAGCTGCGGGGGATATCCCGGCCAACCGACGCCGCGCATCAAGAGGTCAAACCACGGCGCCTGAATGGACTGGACTGCGCGCGCCACGACGAGATCGACATCAAAGTAGGGCGTCGTATGCGCGGCGAGCGCGAGCACCATCAGGCCGATGCCGGCGACGATGAGATAAAGGGCGGCGATGATCCCGCCGGAATGAGCGGCGGCCCGCGCCGGGTTTTGGTGCGTGGTGATCGCATCGTGAATCGTATCCATCGTTAAATATCCTCCCGTTCAGTGCGGCGCCCGATCAGTGGGTGCCGCGTTAGATTTTGTCCCGGCGTCGGGCGCAAGGGGTTGATTCACAAAAAAGCGCGGCTTTCCCCAGCCATACAGATAAATCGTGAGCGCCAGCCACAGGCTGCCGAGCAGATACGCGCCGAGAACATCGCTGGGCCAATGCTCCCCCAGATAGACCCGCGAGACCCCGACCAGCGCAATCAGCGCGCCGAACAGCACGAGGCCCAACGTGCGCCGCGTCGAATGGGGAACCAGGGTATAGAGCATGAAAAACAAGAATCCGAGAAACGCCGTAAAGAGCAGCACGTGACCGCTCGGAAAACTGGGATCGCTTAACAGCGCGTACACATTCACCAAACTTGCAGTGGGTCGCGGACGCTGCACGATCACTTTGACCAGCCCGCCGAGCGCGCCCACGCCCACCCCCGCGAAGGTGAGCGCCACCGCTTCCCAGCGCAAACCGATAACAAACACAAAGAGAATAATGAGCCCGCACAGGATCTCGGCGAGCGGGGTAAAGCCGAGTCCGGTGATAAAGCGCATGAGCGCATCAAACCAGGGTGGGTTGAAGCTCTGCACCCAACGTGCGACAGGGAGATCGAAGGTAAAATACGGCACGGTGCGCGCAAAAAAGAACAGCACCCCAAACGCAATGGCCGCCGCGATCACGTATCCTTGAAAGAGCAACGCGCGATAGCGTCGGATCGGGCGCGGGACAACCGTTGGCGCGGCCCCCGCCTGCGCTTGCGCGGCGACCACGACTTCCGCGTGTTGCGCTTCGTTTTTCAGTTGGTCGAGGGGTTCTTTAGGGGTTGCTTCTGTCATTGCATCACCATCGAGTCAGATTGGGAGAACCAATCAAGCCGCGCGCACTTTGATCCAGCGTGCACTAAACGCGGAATAGATGCCAAAGGCGACGAGTCCCAGTGCGACCCCGCCCAAAACCAGCATGCCGTACGGCGCCTGCGCCAGCCTGAGCAGCGCACTGTCGAATCCTTGCGCCTGGGATGGATTGTGCGCCAGCGCCGCCTCGACGATGAGCACGCCAATGACGGCAAACACAATCCCGCGCGCCGCATGTCCAAACTTGCCCAGGCGCGTTGCCCACGTTCTTTCCGACGCGCTCATCTTGTCGACCTGGAAATCCTTCATAAAGGCGCCCCGATACGCCGTGTACAGTTGCCACAATCCAATCCCGATCCAGAAAAGCCCAAATCCCACAACCAACCCCATGCCAAAGGGTAGCTTGAAGAGCTGCGCCGATATGTCGGCGGAACCACCCACTTGTTGACTGGCGCCTTGATTCATGATGAATTGAACCGTCGGAATAACAAGCAGGCCATAGGACAGGCCGCTGAATGCAAATCCAACTCGCTCAAAGCGGCCCTGGAGATTGTTGCCGCGATGCAGGGGGTCGAAAATCGCGCGGATAAAGCCCCACAGCGAATAACTCGCGAGGCCCACCGCAATCAGGATGAGCAAAGCTTTGCCAAAGGGCTGGCCGCCAAGTCGCGCGATCGCGCCGGTTTGAGTCGTGGCCGCGCCGCCTGTGCCCAGGGCGAGTTGGAGCGCCAGGATCCCGATCGTGGCATACACGACTCCGCGCGTGATGTAACCAAACCGCTCGAGCCGTTCGACCCACGGATTCGCCGTTGCGCGTTTGAAATTCCCTGCCGTGTGTTTCGCCTTATTCGTCGCCTGTTGCTTGATGTTCAGAGTTGCCATAGATGATCCCCTCAATAGCCGCTCTAAGCGTCAGGCGCGACCGGCAGGTCGGCCGTCGCGGCTTGCGGCTCTGTTTTCTCTGCGCCATTGCCATTCGGCGACGGCGGCTGTGGCCCCGAAAGCGGCGGCACGGATTGAACCGCGTCGACCGGCAGGTTCAGCCCGCTGCCTTTCCCGACCACCATCCTGAGCGCCTGTGGAATCAGCTTGATGTTCATCACTTTCTCCGCCGGGATCGCGTCCTTGTCGGACATTTCGGGAGCGGGTTGTGGGGACCGAATCAGAACCTTGTGCGCGCGATAAAACCTGATTTTCGGGTTTTCCGCGCGTTTGCCGCCGCTCATCGCCAGAAAATACTCCAGCACATCGGTTTTGCCCATCCCGTCGTACACGGCAATGTCGAGCAGCCCATCATCCATCTTGGCTTCCGGCGCAATCAAAAAGTTCAAACCCGTCAGCGGCGCGTTCGAAACCGTCACCAGTTCCGAGTTGGCATGAATCGTTTCGCCATCGTCGAGCTCGATCTCCACCGGGCTTGGCTTGTACTCGAACAGCTTGACCAGCGCGCGGGGCAGCATCCCCAGCCGGCCTTTCTTGACGGCTTGACCCTCCGGGAAGGTCAGCGCGGTAAGCCCGAGGCCGGCGGTTTCGAGAAAGTATTCTCCTTCCGGCTTCTCTTCCGTAATGATGCACCCCACGTCGATCGGCCGGGTGCTGCCGGCCCCGAGCAGCGCACACGCGTCGTCGAGGTCCAGTGGAATTCCCAGGGAACGCGCCAGGTTGTTCATCGTGCCAATGGGCAGGATGCCGAGCGCCGTGTCGGTGCCGATGAGTTGGGAGGCGACATCTTCGATCGTCCCGTCGCCGCCGGCGACAATGACGAGCGCCTGCTTCTGGTCCGCCGCTTTTTTCGCTATTTTGCGCGCGGCTTTGCCTGAAGACTTGATCCCGACCTTGGCCCGAATGCCGTGGGCGCGCAGCGCCCCGACGATCTTGTCGAGCGGGTTCGCATCTTTAACATTGCCCCCCGACTTGGGGTTGTAAACCAAACAGACTGACCGCAGATTCTTGTCCTCTTCGGGGGCTGGAGTGCTCTGCGCGGCCTGCGGCTGGGATGCCCCGCGCTCCAATTCGGCAATTTTGGCTTCGAGGGTCCGCAGCTTGTGCGTACGTTTTTCGAGCTTTGCCTGCGCGGCTTCAAGTTTTTTCGCCACCTTTTGTTGTTCGGCGCGCGCCTGCTTGAGCGCCCGGGTTAATTTCGCGCGGGTCTTTTTCTTCGCTGCCATGTTTCATCTCTCCCATTAGCGCTGCTGCACATACTCTCATGCGCAGCAGCCACGACTTTTCGGCATTATTTCAATAACCCGGTTACGGGGAGGGCCCCAATCGCCGGTCACTGGCGTGAAGGGCCAGGATAAAGAGCGCGTGCTGAAGGATAAGCCAAACACACTTGCTAACTTACCCTTCAGCACATTATGTAGGGCGCCAACTTAATGTTTGAGCGCCATCTTTTCGCTAATGCCCTGCGCCTTCTCCCACTCCGCCAGGCGAGCATTGACTTCGCTTTCCGCGCGTTCTTTGGTGTGGCCATATCTGGTCTGGAGGATGCCCACCAGGTTTTCGCGCTTGCCGTCAATCTTGGTGAGGTCGTCGTCCGTCAGATTGCCCCACCACTCGCGGACATGTCCGCGGAGTTGCTTCCAGTTGCCTTGCAAAATGTCGTTCATCGTAATACCTCCCGTGTGATAGAGAGGCTGCCCTTCAGAATCGCCAAGCGCATGGGGCAGCCATATCGTGCGTTGGCGAGCTCGAACGGGCGGCGCATTGGGGGCTTAGCGGTGCAGGAGCTCATCCGCGCGTTTGGACATGGCGAGTTTGCCGGCGTCAAAGGCCTCCGCCATATGCGCCTTTTGCTCTTCAAAGGCCTGGCTGGTGCGCTCCTGCGCATCGGACATGCGTTTCTGATTCTTGTCTACGATCTTTTGCGCCTGCTTTATCGTTTCGTGGCTCAGTTTTTCCCCGCGATTTTTCATGTCGTTACCCTGGGCACGAATCTGTCGGCGGGTCTTTTCGCCGGAGGCCGGCGCGACCAACAGGGTGATCCCGGCGCCGATGACGCCCCCCAGCACAAGCCCACCCATAAATTCAAAACCTCGAATGTTCTCCATAAGAATCTCCTTTCACCTTTCCTCTATTCATATCGGCGGGGGTCATCCCCCGACCAGGTTCTTGCGCATCTCGCTGAACTGCTCCTGGGTAATTTCACCCCGGGCATAGCGCGCCTGAAGGATGTCGAGCGCCGATGTCCCGGCCGGCGCGCGGATGAGAGCCTGCCGGGCGCCGCCACGCGCGAGTCCGAGGACAAGCAGCCCAAAGACACCGATCAACAGCGCCCAGAATACGGGCGGAACAGTCCACCCGAACAGGTTATAACCGCCCATCATCCCTGGGCCGATCATGCCGACCCCGGTATTGAATTCACCAACCCCCATCATTCCCGCGCCGCCCAGCAGCACGACCAGCACGATCAGCGCCAGAGCAACAAGAATGATTCCTACGATCTTTTCAATATTTCGCATTGTCAACCTCTTCCTTTTGTAGAGCCCATCTGGCTCAAGTGATTCCAGAGTATTTCTCGGCGATATTCCTCGGCAGCTCCAACATCCGCGCGCTAGCGTGCGACGTTGAATGCGCCAATGAGCGCGCCGAGGAGGATAAGCCATAGCGCGAGGCGGAGCCACCCACGCAGCGGCGTTTCGCGGCGACTCTGCACATGCAGGTCCATTCGCTGAAAGATTCGATACAGGTCTGTGGCCATTGTTCTCGCCGCTTTGTGATCAGAGTTCATCTTCAATCGCTGGCTGGGCTTGCCTCGCCCAATCGCTCATCGACAATGGGGAAAGAAGCAAAGTGCGCCCTGGCGCTTGATTGCGAATGTACTCTATGGAATTCGAATATCGGTGCGCCGGGTCATCCGGCCTATCCGGGCCCCGCTAAAGAACATCAATATAAGCTTGACAATCACCCACGCCAGCAACACATAGATGAGCATGGCCACCAGCGATGTGAATTCGAACGCGCTGCCGCCAAAAAGCGGTGTGCCAAACAGTCCGGCGAAGGGCGCGACCAGCGGCGCGGTGAGACCATAGATGAATTGGGCAAAGCCGGCATCTGGATTGGCGCCGAACAGTCGCAAGATAAAACGAATGGCAATCAAGCCTTCGACGAAAGCCAGGATCACCCCAATCGCCTGCCGCGTTCGGTAGAGGATCAGGCGGCGCGGCGCGGCGGCATCGACGGAGACCGGTTCAAAGCTTTCGGTTGTGGTTGTCGCCGCGATGACGGTCTGGGGCGCCTCCTCAGTGGTCGTCGTCACGATTTGATCGCGAAATTCTTCCATTTTCACACCTCTATCCAGATTGAGAAATCGACACGATAAGTGGGTCCTAGTGCGTCAACATGATGAATTTGCAGGACGGCATATATGCTGGCTCAGTGCAATCGGTATAGCTCAACCCCGCAGGTTCATGTTGATGCACTACTAGTCGGCGCTGTAGTGACTGGAGCAATCAAATAAATATCGCACGATGTCCCACTTGTCGGTAGAGACGTTCCGGCGGAACGTCTCTACTTTCGACATGCTCCGACCTTTAATTGCCTGGTCTATTCGTTATGCTATTTCGTTGCAGGGATCACAAGCATATTGTGATCTAGCGTCACTGCGGTCTGAGCCAATGCTCTCCCGTTCAGGCAAGCGCCGGTGAGCAGGTGGATTGCAGTTGCAGTCAGAATGGTCCCCTGAAAATGGGATGTCGTTCCAAGAGTTACGCCAGCGCCACCGGCGACCTGCCAGAAGATGTTCT
Source organism: Anaerolineae bacterium (assembly GCA_049694275.1). Lineage (GTDB taxonomy): Bacteria > Chloroflexota > Anaerolineae > UBA4142 > SHND01 > JBAVQS01. The sequence continues at coordinate 37,369 of JBAVQS010000088.1, forward strand.
TGGCCTGTGCGCCGCCGCTGAGTGTAACCATTACTCCTGAAGCCACCGTGAGATTTCCTGAAATCTGAAAGATCCAGACCGCGGTGGGCCCGCCGTTGAGCGTTACATTACTGTTTGCCACAACGCTGGTTCCCCATTTGTAAAGGCCAGGGACCAGGGTTTTACCGCTAATATCTCCGGCGTACAATTCGGTGAAATCAGGGTTTTTTCGTCCGGCCGCGTCGGCATAGGCCGTTTGCATATTGCTGATCGCGGTAGTCAGGTTAGCCGGGGTAGGAGACGTATAGTTGGCTGCATATACTTTTCCGGTAACCTGTGAAGACTGTGAATAAGTACCCGTACTACTACGCACCAAAGCAAACCCCGTGACGGCGGTCGAGGCGATTGGGCTAACTCCCATGTCGCCGGTGATCTTGGAAGTCGGAACGTTTGTGATTCCAGATTTGGTCAAAATCACGAAACTACTCGCCTTTCCAAGGTTTACGGGCGCCAGGGTAGCGGCAAATGCTGCTTGTCCGGCGCCCAACATGAGCGTAACCACTAACGCGGCCATTAAGAACAGGCGCGCGCGGGCGCTGAATGGATGTTGTCTTGTGTTATTCATAGTGAATTCTCCTTTTGTCAAACGTTTTGCCGGCCAATGGACTGGCGCATTTTCACACTCTTTGTGAATAATGTGATTGATCTTGTCGTTCTTATCACGGGTACAGTCTAGCGTAAGACGGCGGAGAATGTAATCAGGTTGAGGGATGAGACTAGCAGGTTAAAGGTTGTAGAGAGGCAGGGCCAAAGGGTGTAGAGGAATAGACACGGAAACAGAAAGAGCAGGGGAATTGCGGGGATCAACCAACATACAAGAAGCGTTGTCCCGGCGCCTATCCGTCCGGGACTACCAGTCCAATCTGCATGGCGTATCGCACCAACCCGGCCACATCGTGCACGTCTAACCGCCGCATCAATTCGGTCCGGTGCGTCTTGGCCGTTTTCACGCTGATGCTCAGTTTCTGTGCAATCTCTTTCGTGCTGTGCCCTTCGGCGATGAGTTGTAACACCTGGCGCTGGCGCGGCGTCAACTCCGTCCTGTCCCCGCCCGCCTGGGCGCTGTTACTGGACGTGCTGCTTGAGCCGCGCTTGAAGGCATCGATGACATGTCCCGAGACGGCGGTGCTGAGATAGGTTTCCCCGCGTGCTACCGCTTGAATCGCCTGTTCGAGTTCCGGCGTCGCGGCCCCCTTGAGGAGATAGCCCGACGCGCCGGCGCGGAGCGCCGCCAGGACAAACGCTTCGGTTTCGTGCATCGAGAGAATAATGATGCGCAGGTCGGGATAATCCTTGACCAGTTGGGCCGTCGCATCGAGCCCGTTCAATTCCGGCATCGCAATATCCATCAGGACCACGTCAGGATGGATCTGTGCAACCCGCTCCAGCACTTCCCGGCCATTCGCCGCTTCGGCCACCACCTGCACTTCAGGCACGTTTTGCAAGAGCGCGCGAATTCCTGCGCGCACGAGGTTGTGATCATCCGCCAGCAGAACACGAATCGGCTTCATATCGGCCTCCTTTTCTCCCTCTCACGGCGCGGTTTTGCCTGCGCCGCCGGCGCCAGCGGAAAGCGGACTTGAACTTCCGTGCCGCGGCCACGCAATGACTTGATATGGAACTGTCCGTCGAGCAATCGCACGCGCTCTTCCATCCCCAGCAGACCGAGACTCGCGCCTTGCGCCGCGCGGCGGCGCGCGGCCTGAACATCAAAGCCGGCGCCGTCGTCGCGGATGACCAGTTCCAGTTCTGTGTCGTGCCGGCGTAATTCAACCTGTACCTTTTTCGCGCCCGCATGGCGCATGATATTGGTCAACGATTCCTGGGCCAGGCGAAAGCAAGTCGTCTTGAGATTGGCGGGGAGGTCCATTTTCGACGGCTCGGCGAGGAACTCGAACGCCAGGCCGGCGCGCTTGGCCTGACGCTCCAGATACCATTGCAAGGCGGCGACCAGCCCGAGTTGGTCGAGGATCGCCGGGTGGAGATCCAGTGAGAGGTCGCGGACCTGCCGGAGCGTGTTTTCGATAATATTCAGGCTGTCCTGCAGCCGGGAGGCGATGATGGGATCGACGATCAGGTGCTGAAAGGCTTGCAAGTTGAAATTGACCGCCGTCAAGGCCTGGCCGATTTCATCGTGCAGCTCGCGCGCCAGTCGCTCGCGTTCTTCTTCCTGGGTCATGACGATCTTTTGGGTAAGCCGTCGCAGTTCGACGTTCGCGTTTTTTAACTCTCCCGTACGCTCTGAAACGCGCAGTTCCAGCTCATTTTTGTCCTGGTGCAACTGCGCCTCCGACGCTTGGTATTCGGCAAGGGTTTGCATCTGTCGGCGCAGTTGCAAATAGATTTGCAGCCGGGCGGCCAACTCGGCCTTGCGCAGTGGCATGCGCAGTACATCGTCAAAGCCCGCCTGCAGCCAGGGCGTGCTCTCCGCGGTGACCGGCAGCAGAATCAGCAACGGCAAGAGTAATCCGGTAGCTTGCTGCTTGAGCGCCAAGAGCTCTCGCCCGTAATCGCGTGCGGCGCGCTCGTCGGCGACGATGAGACTGAGCCTGACCCAGTCCGCGAACACGATCTCGGACGGGATACCGGCGCGTACCTCATAGCCGGACCCGGTCAGAAAATCGACCAGCAGGCGCCGGTCAGCCGGATCGGTGATGACCAGGCCGGTGGCAACCGGAGCGCCGCTTGCGGCTTGCTCATGCGCGTCCATTCACGACTTGCCTTTCAACCGGCATACTCTGGAATGCCGGTCAGCACCCCCCGCAGGTTCTTTATTTGCCCGCCCACCTGGATGCCCTGCGCGGTGATTTTGAATTCGCACAAAGCGGGTTGAAAGTCTCCCAGGCGTTTTTTCAGGCAGGCGACTACTTTGATGACCTGCCCGGCATATTCTGCATAGCGCAGGAGTAGAATGTTGTCCGCCAGGTGACTGACGCCGAGTTCCGTCGCCATCAGACTGCCGGTGATATGCTCGATCTCGTTAATCAAAAAGCTCGTGACCCCCTGGCGTTCGAGATAATGCACCAGGTTGCTCACATGGGCAAGGGGCGTGCCAAACTGCTCCATCTCCAGTTGGTAACCGCGCAGGCTGTCAATCATCACCACCCCCACCCCTCCACCTTCCACCGCGGCGCGCACCATTCCCAGCAGTTCGTCGGGGTACTGTTCCATCGGGTTGAGCCGAACGATGCGCAGCATCCCCGCTTGTAAAAGGGGCTCAAGGGGGACGCCCACCCCGCTCGAGCGCAACAGGATGGACTCGACCCCTTCTTCAAAGGTGAACGCGATCGCGCGCTGCCCGCCTGCGATGGCCGAGGCGAGAAACTCCATACCCAGCGTCGTCTTACCCACCCCGCTCGGGCCGCTGATGATTGTCGTCGTGCCGGATTCGATGCCTCCGCCCAACAGCTCATCTAACGCCGGGATGCTGGACGAAAGCATTTCCTCGGGGGCATGGGTGCCGCCAATTTTTTCGATGCGATGGGGAAAGATATGAATTCCCTGACCCGTAATCCGCAGCGGATGCAGGCCCGATATAAAGTCAGAGCCGCGGAACTTTTCGACCTGCACGCTGCGCAGGCCAATGACGCGGCTGGGCGAGACCTCTGAGCGCAACCGGATCAATCCATCCACCGCCAGGCTCACCGCCGTCTCGCGCTCCAGTTCCGAGCTTTCGAAGGAGAGCATGGAGGTACACCCACTGCGATTCAGGAAACCGACCAGCCCCTGTATCTTTTTGCGAAATTGATACTCGTCCGTGGAGAGGTAGCGCAACTGCGTCACCGAGTCAATCACGAGACGCTGCGGTCGTTTTTCCTTCACCGCCTGATAGATGGCCTGCCAGGTCGTCGTCTGCTCGACCTCGCTCGGCGAGAACACGTGGTACTCGCCATTGTTCTCACCTGTGGGATCGGTCGGCGTGAGGTCGAGCAGATCCATCCCCGCAGTCGTCCACCCCAGGGTCGCCATGTTTCGCTCGATTTCATCGGCCGGCTCGGTCAGGGTGATATACAGCAGCCTTTCCTGATGACGGCGTCCCTCCATCAACCATTGAAAGGAAAAGACCGTCTTGCCTGAACCGGCCGCGCCCACCAACAGGTAACTTCTCCGGGGAATCAGCCCGCCCTCCAGGATCTCGTCCAGTCCTGGAATCCCCGATGTCGTGCGTTGCTCTGCCATATTATCTATTCCTTCCCAATCATGCTCTATGCTTATGTTTAGTATAGCACGTAATTCGACCATTCTTTTTTGCTGGCTGACCCTACTCAGGACGACCATAATGCAAAGCGCGGCATGTGTCCCTAGGCCTTCCGGGAGTGCTCCCGACGAAGCAGGGTTACATGCCGCGCTTTTTGCGGCGAGAGTGGATTGCCGTTTGGTGTGGCTACACTTTATTCCTTGCCGGCGAGGCCCTCGCGCAGGGCATAGGTGGCCGCCTGGACCCGGTTTTCCAGGTGCAGTTTGGCGAGGATATTGCGAAGGTGGTTCTTGACGGTGTTTTCGGAGACGACCAGCGTATCGGCAATCTCCCGGTTGCTCATCCCACGCGAAACCAACTGGAGCACCTGCTGCTCGCGCGGCGTGAGCGTATCTTCCCTTTCCGGCTGCGGGGGTTTCTCGCGCACGAACTCACGCAGGATCTTGTTCGCCATCAACCGGGAGAGGGCGGCTTCGCCGCGCGCCAGCCCGCGCAACTGCTCGAACAGTTCGGCTGGCTCGATCTTTTTGAGCAAATAGCCCTGTGCGCCGTTCTTGATCGCGGTGAACAGATCCTGCTCGTCGTCCGAGACGGTGAGGACGACGATGACCACATACGGAAGCTCGGCCTTGATCGCCCGCGTCGCCTCGCGCCCATCGCAGCGCGGCATGTTAATGTCGAGGAGGATGAGGTCGGGCATCAGCTCGCGCGCCTGCGCCAGCGCTTCCAGCCCGTCGTTCGCTTCGCCCACCACCTGAAAATCGGGCTGGGTACTCAGCAACTGGGCCAGCCCCTTGCGGAACAGGATGTGGTCATCTGCGAGCAGAATGCGCTTTTTCTCCATGACTCTCCTCTGAGATTTTCCCCCAAGGGGATCTATACACCTATACGGCTCCCTGCCGTCGAAACAACATGCGCAAAACAGAACCGGGATTTCGCCCTGTCGCCGAAATGACGTGCGTCAGGCAAGTTCAATGACCGGCACGGTCAGGGTAATCGTCGTCCCCATCTCGGGCCGCGACCCAATCGACAGCGAACCCCCAAAACTGGCGGCGCGCTCTTGCATAATCACCAGGCCAAAATGCCCGTCCGCCCTGGCCGCGTCCGGATCAAACCCCTGGCCGTCGTCGTGCAGTCGGATGGTCAAATGCCCGTCCTGCCGCACAAAGCCGATGCCGATATTGCTGGCATGCGCATGCTTGCGGACATTCGTCATGATCTCCTGAACGATGCGCAAAATCTGGGGCGCGGCTTCGGGTGCGCACCGCGCCGGCTCGGCCTCCGGGGCGATGGCGACTTCGACCTGTAGATTATACTTGTATCCAAAGTTTTGCACATAATTGACCAGCGGGCCAATCAGCCGGCCATCATCGTCCATCGGCGTACGCAAATCGCCGATGGCCTGCCGGACATCCTCGTACGTCTCGCTCACGAGCTGCCGCATTTCGTCGATCTCGGCGCGCGCCTGCGCCGGGTCCACCGTGCTGTCCTGCACCAGCCGCAGCTTGAGATTGAGGACGCTCAACGCCTGGGCGAAACCGTCGTGCATCTCGCGCGCCAGCCGCACGCGTTCTTCTGTCACGGCGAGGTGCTGCACCCGATGCGAGAGCTCGCGCACGCGGCCCTCCATCTCGGCATACAGTCGCGCATTATCGATCGCCACGCCCAACTGGTCACCCAGCGCCTGGAGCATGGCCAGCTCATCCGCCGAAAACTCGCGCGATGTGTGGCTGTGCAGCGAAAGGACCCCCACCGCGTGCCCCTGGGCCTGGAGCGGCACAGCGGCAAGCGCGCAAAAGCCGTACCGGCGGCAGGCGAGGCGCGTCGTGCGGGGATGGCTCGCAATCTGGCCGGCCGCGTAAAGCTGACGCCGGGTTGCCACGCCGCCGCACAGGCATTCCCCGACGCCGATGCGCGCCTCTTCCTCCTGAAACCCCTGGGGCGACCCCAGCGCAGATTGCATGTGCAATTCCCTGCCGGAATTCATTTCCAGGCGAATTTCACCCGCCTCCATCCCGGTCACGGCCAACGCGCTTTCCAGGCCGGCGCGCATCACCTGATCGAGATTCAGCGAGCGGCTGGACTCTAGCGCCACCCGGTACAGCGCGCTCAGGCGGGTCGAGCGAAGCTCCAGCTCGCGGGCCTTGTCCTCGACCTCCAGCTCCAACCGGGCCTTTTCCGCCAGCCCGTCCGCCATGGCATTCACCGTCGCGGCCAGATCGGCCACCTCGTCATGCCCCGCCGCCGGAACCCGCAACGAAAAATCACCCTCCGCAAAACGGGAGAGAGAAGCGCGAAAGCGTTCCAGCTTGGCGATGACGATCCGGCTCAAGAGAAAATGGATTGCGACGGTGACCAGGACAATCGTCGCCGCCGCGAGCGCAATGCTCTGCCACAGGTCCTGGGCCAGCGCGGCGTCGATCGTGGCATAGGAAAGGTCGATGATCAACGAGCCGTTAAATTTGGCGTTGGCGGTGTGGCACGGCTGGCAGGCTGGTCCATTCTCAATCGGCGTGACGTTGCGAAACACCCGCGCCCCATTGGCATCCGTCAGGACAAAGCTGTAACCGGAACTGCCGGTGAGGGGGTATGTGTCGCCGATGTCGGCGGGGTCCGAGGCGACGCGAACGATGTTCTGAGAATCCAGGACCATCACGCGGCGAATTGAGCCGCGCGAGGCCAGGTCCCGAACGATCTGGGGGAGGTCCTGCCGGTCGCGATTGAGCATCGTCTGGGTCAGCGCCGTCTCGACCCCGTCGCCGATGCTGAGCGAGAACTCGGTCAGGTTCGCCAGCAGCAGATCGCGGTGGCGCGCAATCTGGATTTGCGCGGCGACAACCAGGACGATGGTCAGAGGGACAACCACGCCGATCATGACACGCACACGCAGACTGGACCAGAAAGGGACGCGGGGTTTCATCGGGTCGTTCTACTCGCCATTCGATTCGCACAGGCGGTATGATGCTTCGCTCTATCATAATCCGGCCATCCTACACCGGCAAGGGGCATTTTCCCTGTCTGTAGCGGGACAGCCCGGCGACGGGGATTGCAAGCGCCTGAAAAAAGCGGGTCTGGCGAAAAAAGGACGGCTGGTGGCCCACACCCCGCCGGTTAAAACCGCCGTCTGAAAAAAGAAAAAGCGTGCTTGAGCACGCTCACTCGCCTTTTCATCCGCGCCTATCCGTGTATAGACCCTCGGCATTTTCGAGGACCGCGTCGCGCAAGCGGCTAAGGCTGTCCTATGGATAATCCATTTGAAGCATTTTTCGCCGTACGTTTCACCGCCCAGTGCATTGCCCCAAACATAAAGCCGCCCATTTGCGGAGAGCAGCCATATGGCGTATCAAGCTATCGTACACTCGATGGTTATGGTAAATCTGGTCTTCTATATGATTGAGTGGTCCTGTGTAGGTTTTTGTTTACAGACGGACCTGGGGTTGGGCATTCGCTAATACCGACTATCACCGCTTGTGTTTTTTATTCTTACGATCAGCGTATAGCCCAATGAATACCAAAAAAGCGCCTGTAGCGGTTACGGTACAAAAAACGAGGGGATCCATAAAATCCTTTCAGACGGTCTAGATATAAGCAATTTCTGGCGTTTTTAGCCAGCCAAATTATGATGAAGCGCGGTAAGCTCTGCTTAATGAGGCGATAAGTTGGTAAACCAGCCAGGATGGCGCGCCGCTACTCTATCGCGAAGTTTGATAAAGTCCTGCCAGTCCTTTGCTCTCTTCACGAGTTTTTCTTCATGAATAATAGGGTTATTATCTATGTTGGCTACCCTATAACCATACCGTCTATCAATGATGTCAAATTGAACCATGTGGTTCTCAATGAGGATTTGTATGAACTCAAAAAGGCCCATATAGCTCTCCACAAGCCCCCATTCGCTAGTATTCTTTGGCCCGCTTGGCCCCCCCGCCCAATCGCCGCCAGGTCGTAGAAGCATATGAGTTTTGCTGTGTTGTTGGAACACATCATCCAAGCGAAGAAGAAAGTCGGCCTGAGCCACATTCTTTGATTCCTCCAGTTGGCCCCTAGCATAGAGTATAGCGATGACAGCTACAAATATGCCGATGGCAGTGGCAATGCTTCCGAGTGCGATCCAGCCCGTGTCAGACATAATTGCTCCTTCCTCTGCTGGCAGACTTGTGGAATTGCTGACCAACGCAAGCGAATGTGTACCGATGCTGACAGACATCGGCATTATACACTTCTTCATAAGAAACCAAAAGCCTGCTCCAGTCTTCATCAGAGCGGGCCTTTCAAATCCGTTTATGGACACCGATGTTCCGAAAGCCATTCCCCTCTGTTGCCCCCTTCGCGCTCTTCGCGCTCTTCGCGGTTCAATCTTTTCCTCCAGTTCCCTGTTTCCTTGTCTATCTGTCTACCCAACTACCCGACTACTCCACCGGCCACCCCGGAATCGCCGCGTCAATCTCCTTCATCACCCGCATCGTCTCTTTCAGCGCTACCACAATCCGCTGGTACTGCGTAATCTCATCTCCCGACAGCTTGCACCCCGTTCACATACCACCGAAACTCTAAATAATCCGTCAGGATCAGATTATGCAACGCGTCCCGGTACCGCTTGAGTTGTTCGCTCTTTTCCGTCTTGTCCAGCGGATCGCCAACATCCTTCGTTTCCACATACCCCAGCGGCACATGACGCCGTTCCACCACAAAATCCGGCGCAAGCGCCTCAATATGCTTCGGGTCGTTCGACGCATCAACGCCCGGCGCAAGCGCCTCCAGCAAAATCTCCAGCGTCCCGCGATAAGTATGCTCCGTAGCCTTACCACCTTTATAATCAGCTATCCCCCTCCAATCCCCCCCACCCTTTGGGCCCCTCAATCTAGGGTCTTTGCCCCTCACCTCTCATCCCTTTACCCGATTACTCGCTCGACTGTTTCAGAGTAAGCTTGAAGCGGAAAAAAGTTTGACTTGGCGTCGCGGGAGTCTGTTTATTTACTTGTCTGGAGAGTTCGCACCTATTTTTACGCGCGGGGTTGGTCGCCGATGGAAAAGGGCCGATAACAAGCACCGATACAACGATAGATGCGGGAGATAAAAGCGTGAACGAAGGATTGAAAAATACGGACTGGTTTTTCAGGCGGACGCCTCCCGACGAAGGCAGGGATTATGGCAACGCAAATGTGTGGTCACTACCCTGGGATATTGACACGTTGGTGAGAGAGGCGGGACAAAATAGTCTCGATGTGGTTCTTGATCCGGCGGTGGGCGTTGGGATGGAGTTTCGACTGATTCGACTCATCGGCGCGGACCTCGACGATTTCAAGCGCGCGGTCAAGTGGAACGGCTCGCCAGATGTGCCCGGGCTTTACGAGCATTTGCAGGAATCGGCCAGGGTTACTCAAAAGTTAGGGAAAATTTTGCGCGACGGTTTGGATTTCCTCAAAGAGACCGATGAGCTTGTGCTTTTGCGCGTGGATGATCACCACACACGCGGGCTGGTGGGCGAAGAGTTTGGAATCGGTAATTTCGCCGCCTTGTGCCGGAATAATCTGGACTCGAGCAAATTGTCAGAGACGGCAGGCGGCGCGTACGGCTTGGGAAAGGCCGTTTTCTCGCGCGCCTCGCATTTTGCCACGGTGCTTTTTAATTCAAACCTCAACGACCCCATGAGCGTTAAAGGAAGCAATCTGAACGAAGGACGCCTCATCGGTCGAACCGACCTGCTGTGGCATCAAGTTGGGAATCAGGCTTTTGCAGGACCGGGATGGTTCGGTTTGCGCGACGTAGTGGAATCGGATGTCCGCGCGGTTTCCGTTTGGAACAATCGCGGGCTGGCGCATGACCTTTACCTCGACAGAAACCGGGATGATACGGGCACATCCATCCTGGTGGTTGGCTTCCATGATCCAAATTCGGATACGCGCAAGAGCATTCAAGAACTCTCCGCGGAGATCGCTCAAGCCGCGGCCCGTAACTTTTGGCCTGCGCTTGTTTCTGGAAAGTTGTCGGTCCAAGTCACGACCTATGAGGCGCGAGAGCGGCAGACCGATGTGACTGTCCATGCCGAGGACTATCACCGTCCATTCGCCGAGATGCTCCGCAAATTCAATGCAGGAGAGCTCGGCGACAAGCTCACGAACGAGGGCGATGTGGTTGAGCGGCGCATTATGCTTGAGATTCCGCCGCGCAAATCACCGCCCAAGCACAACGAAATCAAACATGAGGCTATTCTTCTCGTGCGGCAGGATGCTGAAGACGAACCAGACGGCATGACCGGGCAGGTTGTCTTTTATCGCGGCCGCGACATGATCATCAAATCATTGCCGCTCAAGCAGATCGCGTCTGTGACAATTCCGTTCCGCGCGGCGGTTTTATGCGGCGAAGCGGCGGGAAACGCCGAGGCGGATCAAGCGGCGGAATTGTTTCTCCGAGCGGCAGAGCCGCCCGCGCACAGCGATTGGATGATGACACCCGAGCTGAAAGCCGAGTATGCCCCAGGCTCGCGAAAATCCATCCTAAAATTCTTTGAGGATGTGAAGGAAGAGATTCGAAAGCTGATGCGACCGCGATATGAAGATCTGGATGATGGTCCCAATGCCCTGAAAGAGCTCTTGCAAATTTCCGGAAGCCCACTTCCTCCGCCCGCAGGACCAACATTGGAGGTTGACGGTAGTTCGCATGTTGACGGCGAGGGGCGCTGGATCATCATTGGCACAATCAAGATACCCAACACGAAAGCCTGGTCGCTCAAGCCGGTGCTTGTCTTTGCATCAGAAACGGGCAGCGGGCGGCGGGTCTCGTGGACGCTAGAGCCCATCAGCGGTTGTAGCCTCGTCGGCGAAGAGCTGTTCGTCCCGGCGGGAACGCGGCGCGCACTCTTTAGAGGCATATCCAATCTCACATCGTATACCGTGGACGCCCAAGAGGTGGCAGTTACGGTGGCGCTTAGAGACGCACGTGAAAGAGAATAATTCTCGGAGATACTTGGTAATGGGCACACTCATTTTTCCGTACCGCACGTTTTCAGGAAAACTCAAAATGACGCTGAACACCGTTAGCGTCAAGTCTCTGCGCGAGGGTGTGGGCGAGTATGTTCCGCTTACCGGCGACGAGTGGAACGCGGCCCAACGATCTCTCTTGCTCTGGAAGAGAGACAATATCGAATGGAATACGGCGCGCTTGGAGATTGGGGTCGTCGCGCCCCAAAAAGAAATCGAAAAGCTGGGCAAGGGAAGAGACGATTTATCTGTCGTCGTGTCGGCGCAGTGCGCTGCCACGAATCTTCGCCAGGCGATGATCGCGTCGCCTTCACCGCTCGACGAATCAATGTGGAACTGCTCGTTGGAATTGGATCGCCGGAACATGCGTGGTCCGGTCAGCTTACAGGCGCATTTGACTGGCACCGTGAGCGGGCAAGCCCACCGGTATCTCGCCTCCGCAGATGAGTGGATGCTGTACTTTGAACAAACGGCATCGTCAACTCCCAAAGGCGCGCTGCCCATTCAATGGGCGGACTTTGGCGCCGATGCTGCGCCGGTGTTTTTGAAAAAATACGCGAACGAGCCGATGTATGCGGACCTCGAAGGGACGCCGCTTCCAAAGATATACCTCAACAAGGGATTTGAAGGGCTGGCAGCGCTTTTTATTGAAAAACCGCGTCCCACGGGCGCGCGTCTTTCGCTGCACGAAGCGGAGCGCATCAGCCTGGCAAAGGGCATCTGGCTGGCGCTGTTCCAGGTGGCGCTTGCCTCCGTTACGGAACCGGAAGAGGGCGAAGAACCAAATTGGCCTGACGGTTGGCAGGGCGAAGTGCTCAAGAAAATGTTGGCGCGTGTCCATCCAGAGCTTGAACCTACGGGGAGACTCGATAAAGCAATTCAGGAACGTCGGTCTGACGGCGCGCGGCATTTCGAATCGCTTGTTCTGGCGGCAGTCAGTCAAGACATGATCAAAGAAGGAAAAGGGCTTCACACCTCTCTAATGGCATTAGAGCAGGCGGCGCGCGAGGGGGCAGCATGAGCCAACCATTAAGACGGCTGATTCCACAAGCAAGGACGCTCATTACGAAAGAGTCTTTCCGCGATCAGTCATTCGGAAATTTAGAGGGGTACGTTCAAGACCTCCGCCGACCGATTGATCTCGCGCCGCTCGTCCGCGTCGTTCATCGAGCGATGAGCAAGTATCCGCGTCAACGCGAAGAGTCGGACGGCTGGCTGGCGCCGCGCGTTCACGCTTCACTTCGCCTGTTCCGAAGCGAAGCAGCCGACCAGGGCATTTGGGATTATTTATCCGTTGTCGTGCTGCGTGACTATGTCCTTTGGCGAATGGCGGGGGAAGACGGTCTGGTTAATGACATGGACCGTATCGTTGGTCCCTTTCGCCATCAAGCGGTGGCGCGCCTGTGGTGGGCGGCGGAGCTGTCGCGCAATGGCGCTGATTATAGTCCAACCGGCAAAGCGTTCCGTTCACAAGATGCAGTCAATTATTTGACGAATGTAGACGCGTTTCATAACCGGCCCGCCGCGCTGGCATACATCCGCTTCATCAGCCACAAGAGCGGAACAAAGCCAATCAAGCAGATGGCGATTGAAACGGGTAAGACTCTCAATCATGTGCTCACGACCATTGTGCTCGATTCATTCGCTCCCGATTCGGGAAGCGACATGAACGCGCAGGAGCGGTGGATCGCCGAGCCGCCTGATGTGACACTCGTCGATTCCGCGTTGCCCCAAGGACCGGACGAACCGCAGGTTCCCGAAGAAAAGATTTATGCGGTCGAGCAGCTACTGGAGCGGCTGATGGAAGAGCATCGCTGGCGCAAGGTCGTCGATTGGACCGCACAGTGGATCGAGGCAGCACAATCACCCGAACCTGCTGAAACCGCATTACCGATTATTCCAGGTCCGGGCGGGAATGGCGCCAAAGATGCTGTCGAAAAAGGCGTCGTCGCGCAAGATGCGGTCTTGTATGAACGCTTCGCCGAAGCGCTGCGCGACGATCTGGGCGTCGAACCCTCCGACCAGACGCGCACTCTATTTGAAAAAGTGTTAAAGGAGAATGGCCCGGAATTCAAGGGTTACGCAGAGTCGGACGGCAGGCGCGCCGCGATTGCAGAGACGGCGGAGAGCGTATATCGAAAGATGTCGCCCGAGCAACAGACAATCGCGCGCAGAATCTATTTGCGCCTGACCGAGGCGGGCGAGGGATCGTCCGATGGCACACCGGTGGACACGCGCCGCGGCACGGCCATCAGCGAATTGATTTCTCATCCTGAAGACGCACCGGCTGTAGACGCGGTATTGAAGATGCTGGCAGAGGCGCATTTGATCAGTACCAAGGGGGGCGCGGTGAAGGTCGCGGATGAGGCAGGGATTCGTGAGTGGCGCACCTTGCGCGAGTGGCTAAATGAAGATCGCGAAGGGTTGCGCCTGCGTCATCCTCTCGTACAAGCGGCACAGGAATCCGAGACGTTGTCGCTTTATCCAGTCGAACTTTATCGTGGCGCGCCGCTCACACAAGCAGCGGGGTGGGTTGCCAGGCAAGAGCCGGACTTGAATGCAGATGAATTAAAGACCCCGGAGCGAGTATTTCCGGGAGCGTCGAAAGACCTTGCTGAACGCGCGCACGCAGAATCTAAAGAGCAAAACTCAGAATCAGAAGCCGCGCAGCGTTTTGCCGCAGCCGAAAGACAGTTCATCGAAGCCGCCGCCGTTTACTTTGGAGATTAAGCACATCCGAAATGATTAACAAAGGGCGTTCCGCTTTCCCGGAGCGCCCTTTCCTTTTTCCTCCGTGCTCTCCGTGCCTCTGTGGTTCATTCCCCATTTGACGGTCCACGCCACGCCCGCGCTCGCACCCCGGTGTGTTACGATTCTGTGACGATGAGTGGATATAATTGAGACAAATCGAGATGGGTCTGGCTCAATCTGCGCTGCGGCGCGAGCCAGGGCGCCCCCGCTGTACGGCTAGCGGGCAAGAGAGGGACAATGGCTTCAAGAACTCTGACTGAAGATTTTCAAACCGGGCGATTAACGTTACAAGAGTCCACGAGCTACCGCATCTGGGGCCTGTCGATGCTCGTGATCGGGGTCGTCGTCCTGTTCATTGGATTCTCGGGACCGCGGCCAAGCGCTGGCGCCCAGCTCTTTGCCGGCATTATGGGGCTGGGCGTAGGGGGCGTTGGGGCCTATCTGATGCTGGCGATGGACACAGTGGTCCTTGATCCGCAAACCAAAACTCTGGTCAAGAGTAGCGGACTCTTGTTCTACCGCCTCGCGTCAACCGAGCTCCCGTTTTCCGAGATTGCCAACGTCGAGGTCAAGTACTATCTTCAAACAAACAAGTACGGGGGTAGCGACCGCTGGAACGTCAAAGTGATTGACCGCTCCGGGAATACCATCGCCATCAATGAGGACGGCGGCCGCGATGAAATGATGGATCTTGGGCAACGGGTGGCCGCCCTGACCGGCGCGCCGCTCCTCGATCATTCCCATAAAGGGCAGACGCTGCTCGACAAGATCATGGGCCGCGAGGGGGATGTCCAGCCGCCGGACCCGGACCCGAATGCCCAACCCGCCGCGCCTGATTCGCTGCTTGACAAGGTCGCCGACCGCGAAGGATACATCCAGCCGCCGGACCCTGCCGCGCAACCTGCCGCGCAACCTGCCGCATCCGATTCCTATGCGGGCGCCGCCCCGCTGCCGGCTGGATCGACCGACATCACCGCCGACGCGTCCGGGGACTCGGCCCCGGCTCGACTCGGCATCTCGCCGGGCGTAGGCGCGTTAATCGGGATGGTTGTGGTGATTCTGGGAATTATCTTTTTCGCCAGTCTCGCATCCAGGCCCCGCACCCCGGTACCGACTCGCAGTGTGACCGCGACGAGCGTGCGGTCGAATCCGGCAGCCGGCCCAACCTTGACCCCACAGTTCAATTCCGCGCGGGCAACGGCGCTGGCGCAGGTGGCGGAGGCAGAGAGCGCACCGACGGCGACATCCCCCATATCCCCCACGGCGACCCCACCCACAATGGGAGCGGGCACGCCCACGGCCTCCCAACCGTATAGCCCGGCGACCGCGGTTGCGCTGGAGCAGGCACCCATTGTCCTGGCTGACGATTTTCACGACGATTCGAATGGGTGGGGGACCAGCGATTTCGACGGCGCACTCGGAACGGCCAAGCGATCGGTGGCCGGCGGGCGCTATATCTGGACCGTCGCGGCCGGGGATGACAACGTCCTGTATCGCTCCGGACCTCCGGCGATGAACCCGCTGTCGGATTTCTCATACAGCGTGCAGTGCCAGCGCAGCGCGCAGGTGCATCGTCAAATCGGGAACCGCGGTCGTGCTCATCTGCAAGGTATATGCGAGAGCGCCATCGCGCAAGACAAAATGCCGCTCGGTCTCTTTCATCCGCGGGTCGTTCGCCACCAGCGTGCTGCGCAGGCTCAGGCTAAACCCCTCCGCGGCCGGTTCGAGCGTCCCCCGCGCAATCTCGACGCGGCCGCCGCCCTGCGCACAGATTAGCTCGATCTCTCCGCTCGCCATCAGGCGCAGGAATCCGGTCTCCCAATGCGAAGGCACTTCTTCGCCCGATTCAATCCGCTTCCACGTCCGCTGCTCATAGCGCAGGAACGGCTGCGCATCGTTCGCGACAAATTCCAATTCCTCGCGGTACTCGAAGGTGGCGATAGTGGGATAGACGGCGACGCCTCGCCCGGTCCATTGGCCCAGGAGCCGCCTCAGCATATTCACACTCGCTCGCTGTGTCTCGTCCATCCGTTTCTCCTTTTTCGGGGTCTCAATCGACGGGGCTATAATAAGAGGTGCAGGAAAATGCTGTTCTCGCCAGGTTCCATTCAACCGGATTGCGTTCGGAGGACGAGATGCATATCGTCGATGTGATTCAATTGTATACCGAACTGGAGAATAGCGGAATCGCGGTCTGGCTCGATGGGGGATGGGGAGTGGACACGTTGCTCGGCGAACAAACCCGACCCCATACTGACGTAGATATAGTGATTCAGCACAAGGATGTGCCTGAGCTGCGCGAATTGTTAGAGGCACAGGGATACAGGGATGTGCCGCGCGAGGATACCAGTCCCTGGAATTTCGTCCTGGGCGATCAGGCGGGACGCCTGGTGGATGTGCACGCGGTGACCCTGGATGCCGAGGGAAATGGTCTGTATGGCCCCATCGAAAAGGGGGTGATGTATCCGGCCGGCTCACTGACGGGCACTGGCGTCCTGGCCGGGCGGACAGTCCGGTGCATCTCGCCCGAGTACCTGGTCCGGTTCCATACCGGATATAAACTGCGCGAGAGTGATTTCCACGACGTTTCAGTCCTCTGCGAGCGCTTTGGGATTGACTATCCCGAAGAATATGCTTCGCTGAAAAAGTTTTAACAGCGGCACGTGCCGGTGTAATCGCATCAGATTAGGCGTCAGCGGATTCGCGTCGAAACAGCCCCAACGGCTGCGCGAGTAGCGCATACCCCAGCAGCACGGCTGAACTTTCCAGGCCGACAAAGACGGCGGCGACCATCACCAGGCGGCCAGCCGTATTCGGTCCCCCCTCGGATAGAAATTCGGCGAGAAGCAGCGCCGCCCCAATCAAAACCCCCATCAAAATCACAAGGTTCCAAGCGTGCCGGCGCGGGTTGAACCAACCGACCACTCGCCGGATGAGCGCAAGACCGGTGATCCGGTCCAAGATGTTAAACAGCAAAACCAGGGGGCCGGCGTGTGCCTGGAGCCAGCGATAGACCGACGCCAGGTCATCCAGGAAATCTTCAGACACGCTATCGGAGTCGAGCGGCGAGAGCGCGAGCCCGAATGCGCGGACCGGGACAAAAAGGGTGGCCGCGCCGACCAGGACGGTCCCGATCGCGCCCGGAACACTCGCCCGCCACGCTTCCG
>JBAVQS010000089.1:0-6906 GCA_049694275.1 Anaerolineae bacterium
TCTATATGCTGCAACAGCATATCAATAACACGCGCGCTCCCATGTGGCAGATGCGCCCCGATAACGAGGCGGCGAAACGGTTTCTGCATCGCGCCGTCGATACGGTCGATCAACGCCACTATCCCGACCCGACCGTGGTGAGCGGTCAACCCGAAACCTATCTGTTCAGATTTACAAAACAAGAATTAAAGGGCGCTGACCGTGAATACATCATGGAAGTGATGGATTGGCCCGGCGAGTGGTTTGAGGACCCTGAGAAAGGGGGCGCTGACTTGCTCAATTATCTAACGCGGTGCAAAGGGCTGCTCTGCCTGGTCGACCCGGACCGGGGTGAAAATGAGCCGTTTATGGCCTTTCTGGCCAAGTTGCTGATGGATCTGCAATATACCAACAACAACAACCGGATTGACAAGAAAATCGCTTTTTGCCTAACCAAGATGGACGAGCCGCAGCATCGCCCCTTTCTCTATTTGCCCAACGCCTACATTCGCCAAAAGATGGGCGAGAACATGATCCAGCGAATTCAGATGGCCTGCGCGCCCGGCAAGGTGAGCTATGATTGGGCGTGCTCTGCCGTTGGCTTTTTCCCCGGCAAGACCCCGCTGCGCTCGAACAGCGGGATTGAATTTGATGGACAGAAGATGATCTATAACATCAAAGAGATAAAACCCTTCGGCCTGTTCGAGCCGCTCGAAAAGTGGCTGTTCGTCGATTGATTTCGAATGAAGGAACAAGTCATGAGCACGTTGTCATCTATGGATGCGCCCATTGCCCAGTTCGCGCACGGCAAGCTGATTGACAGGGGCCTCGATGTCCGAGGATATACGATTCTGGCCCGCTCACCAGGCCTCCCGCCTGATTCGGTTCTCGTTCAACTGCGCCCTATGGCCGATGTTGGGCAGCCGGCTCAGAACGCCTCATACGTGGGCTCCGACATCGTCTTTAGCGGCGGTGACTATGTTATCGCCGCACGTTTTCAGCGCAGTCCCAAATCCTATGACAGAGGTTATTTCCTTCAGGAACATTATCTGCTCTTGCCTAAAAGCTATTTCGCCGCGCTCGGCAACAATTTCGCCTACCTGCATGCGCTGCTCCCCCAAGAGATCCCCTGGCGCTCTCAGGATGCAAAACTCGACCTGCTGTCACTGCCGCCACGTAACCGGAATGACGAAATTCAACGCGTCGAGTACATCCTCAAGCAATTCGGCGACGCGGTATTCCAGGCGCTGCAGCTTTGTCTTGAAAACAGACCCTTTGCCATTATCGCGGGGACGAGTGCTTCCGAGGAACAGACCGCTTTTCTACAGACGATCGCCTTGCTCGTTCCTCCTCCCATCAGACCCCATTTCTCCTGGGCGCTAAATGTTCAGGACGTGAAACGCTGCCAGGCGCGCCTCAAGATCGCCGGCGATCAATCTGTTGGAATGGAAGGCCATGAAATCGTACGGTTGCAGAGCGCGAGTATTACCAATCAACTAACAGCGCCCAATCCCGCACAGCACGCACTCCAGATGCTGCGCGACTACTTACAGCACTTTGGCGTCCCTGCACTCTTGCAAGTGATCGAAGCGCTCGCGCTTCCGGAAACCCTCCAGTGGCACGAGATTTCAGCGGCCCTCGATAGCGCACTCTATCAAAAGATCGCTCCAACGTTATTCGAGCGTCAAGCGGGGGATCCCAGGTTCGTCAACTCCAAGCTCAGTTCCGAGCAGGCCAGGGCAATGCTCGACTCGGATGTTTTCAACCTGTCGCCAGAACAGAGAGCCTTGTTTCTCTGCGTCCTGATCGACGGAATTCTCGAGCAGCATCTGGACCTGGCAGATGCCAATCGCCTCCCGCGAGATGTCAAGCGCGTTCGTGCCGACCTTTTATGGCCGCGCCTTGGAAAAGTCTTCCGGACGACAAATACTCCGCGCGACGCTCGGCGCTGGCATCTTCTCGCGAACTGGCGAAAGGATTGGAGCTTTTGGTCCGGGTCTGAATTTCAGGAATGGCTATATGGTTTCCATGTAGACGAAATTACCAGCCGCGCAGGACAACCCGAAAGCGCCCTCAAGCACCTGCGGTTCGTCGCGGCGCAACAACTCTTGCCAACCAATATTGCCCAGCAAAGCCACCTGCTCCGGACCGTCGCTTCGAGCACACGCGACCCCGCAACCTTCAAACCCGAAACCCTGATCGAGACTTGGGCTGACCTGTCCTCAACCCCGGATGCGGCTTGGCAGTTCCTGAGAGAAGTTACCCCTCTTCAATCATACCTGAGCCCCCAAGGGTATTTCGGTTTTATCCCCATCGCCCTGCAGGGGGGCGCTCCTCTGCGGATCGACCAAATGCTCGCCGGGTATCCTGATACGGAATTGGATAGCCGAGCCGATCTATTCATTGCACTGGTACTGCTGGGCGAGCGTTTCAAGCTTCAGGGCTTTCGTGCAAGCAGAATTCTCGCCGTTTTGGGCCGTTATGCTGAAAAGGAATTGAGCGCCGGTCGCCCATCTCCTCGCCTCAGTCTCTTGCTCCAGGTCCTAACCGAACAACCGCAGGCCCTGGATGACCGGACCCGCGCGGTCGTAGCGAATTGGGCGCTCCAGACAGGCCAGTGGGAAAGCTATAAAAGACTGCTGGCGGGGGATTCGAGACTCATTGATCCAATCCTTAACTGGCTCGACAAGGCCCCGATCGCCTCGAGTAACTATCAGCAGACGCTCGCCGTGGCGCTGGATTGGTTCAGAAATCCTCCTGCGAATTTAGTGGTGGGTGAGCGCAATATGAGGTTACAACGGCTTTTTGATGTCTGGACGTCGCGGACCACGGGCAACGAAAAGATTAATGATCTGACACTGTTGATGTTGTACGATGCCTTCAGAGGGGAATATGTACTGCCTCCAGCAAAAAGTCCCGGCTGGCGGCCAGGCCATTCAGAAACATTTATTTCAAAAGTAGTCGCGGGCATTACTCACATTCACAAGGCAGTCGTACCTGCTTCTTCCCCTTTGCCACATGCCTACATCGGATTCGTGGAACAGGCATTTAGAGAAGCGTGGACACACCCCGAGTGGACACGGCAACTTATCGAGAAGCTAAACAAAGAAAACCTGGGGTATGAGGCAACCAATATCGCCGCTATCGCGAGCATGCGACGCGGAGGAAATAGCCAGGGTGTCAATAACCCTCGCAATGAAATGCTGGCTCCACAATCGAACAATCAACTTCAGGCGCCTGGTACTTTGCGTAATGACATGGTTACCGCGCTCTCGGTCAACGGAGAACAGTTTCTCAAACAACAGAGACTGTTTATCGAGCTTCTTGATGCGATCTATCAATTCATAGAGAAGAATCCGCAGCAATGGAAAGGCATGCTGGCTGATAAACAAGAACTCCAGAGAGTCCTGGATTTCATGGAGAAGCTCGAAGATACATCGGCAGAAACAAAAGACAAAATATTTCGATTGAAAAGTAGAATAAAATACCGGACCTAATATCGGCTTGACTGGTCAGGCAAGCTGCCAGAGCTGGACGACACCATTCTTGCAGGCAATCGCCAGCAGATTGGATTGCCCTCCGAACGCAACACTCCACGCCTGGTCGGGGAGTTGGCCGATTGCAGTAAGAAACTGATCCTGCGCCGCATCCCAGATCGCGACGATAGAGTTGCTCCCCCCTCCTGCAAGGAATCGGCCATCCAGGCTAAAAACAAGATCATAAATCGTCCCCGGATAGCGGGGGCCTCCAATGACGCGGCGTTTCCAGCTATTCGTATCCAGAAGATAAACGACGCCGCCTTCCCCTGCGGCGACCAAAAGACTCCCCCAGGGATTGAATGTGATTGCATGAAGCGGCTTGCCCGGCTGGCCGGCGTCTGCCGGGAGCAACTCTTTTTGCCTGGTCTGCAGATTCCAGACGTGAATATTGCCGTCGGCGCCGGCAGCCGCAAGATAAGATCGATTCGGACTTAAGGCGAGACCTTGCGCTGTAATGCCCTGCGCCAGCACCTCGGGCGCCGAAATCCCGCCGCTGATTTCCCAGAGGCGGATGGTGCGGTCCATGCCCGCCGAAGCGAGCAGCTGTCCATCTTTGCTGACATCCAGCGCGAGGACCCGGCCATGGTGTGCGTTCACCGGTGGGCAGAGCGGAGCGCCGTTTTGCGGATCCCACAATCTGATCTTCCAATCGTTGCCCCCCGAGACCACCCTGGGCCGGTATTCCTGAGTAATCGCCAGGCTGTTCACCGATTCTTCATGCGTCCCCATCCCCACCAGTTGCCCGGGCTGGTACCAGTTCGCAATTCGCCAGAAACGCAAGCGATTTGAAGTGTGCCCGGTGATCATTTGCCCCTGCGTGGTCATCCGCATTTGGGTTGTATCCACGGTTGGCGGCTCGGCCAGCCATGACGCTGTCAAGCGCGGCTGGAGGCCAGGCGCGTGGGCCAATGGCGTAGGCAGGGTGTCCAATGGTTGCTGTTTGCCGGCGAGGCGGGGCGCGCTGGCCGGGATCAAGAGCTGGAAAGCCTGCCGCATCTCGGCCATACTTTGATACCGCTGTGTGGGCTCAATCGCCAGGGCCTTGACAAGCGCGGCGCCCAATTCAGGGCTTGCCTTTAGCGTGGCGCTCTCCGGCAAGGCTGCGCCATGATCTCGGCGCTCAATCGACGCCGGCGGCACGAGACCGGTCACCAGCGCAAACAGCGTGGCTCCCAGGGCGTAAATATCAGACCGATGATCGGCGCGCTGCAGCCCAAAATACTGTTCCGGAGGTGAATAACCGTCGGTGATCAGGATATCGTTAGAAGAACCCGCAATACCAAAATCGACCAGGTAGGCCATAGCCGTGCGCGCATGAACGCGTATATTGCTCGGCTTGATATCTCTATGATAAATAGGCCGAGGAGAATGCTTGTGCAAAAGCTCAAGCGCCTCCATGATCTGCCCGGTCCAAAAGAGCGCGATCTTTTGGTCCAGAGGCCCCAGCCGGTCCACCATCTTTTCCAGGTCTTCGCCCGGGATATAATCCATTACAAGATACTGAAGCTGCTCGCCCGCCTCTTGATCAACCTGATAGTCAAAAATGGTTGGGATGTTCCGCGGCCGCGAGGCATCATTTCTTAGACTGATCAGGACGCCCACCTCATCATGAAATAACTTCCAATCGGCTGGTGAATTGCCCAGAATATTCTGCTTGATGACCACCTTGGCGCCTTTCAGGTGCAGATCCTCAGCCAGATAGATCGTGGCCATGCCACCCTGGCCTACCTTGTCGGTCAAGATATAGCGCTGGTTCAAGACTTTGCCGTAAAAATGCTCCATGGCTGCATGCTCCTAGAACTGATTCGCAATATCCGCAATTACCACGGTGATATTATCGTCTCCGCCTGCCTGATTGGCGTGTGCAACCAGTGTTGCACACGCCGCTTGGGGATCGGCGCATGTCTGCAGGACCTCAGTCAGGTCCGATTCACTCAGCATGCTCCACAATCCATCGCTGCACAGCATGATTCGGTCCCCTGGCTCGAGTGGAACATCAAAAATATCCACCTTTACGTGCTCATCATGTCCCAGGTCCCGCGTAAGCTGGCTGCGACCGGCGGAATGATCGACACTAACCTGGCGCAGTTGTCCTCCCCGGTAAAGAAAAGTGCGACTATCCCCAACATTCGCCACGATCATGCGGCGGGAAACCACCAGCGCTAACGTCAAGGTTGTGCCAGGACTGTTCTCGCCCGAGGGCCCCAACTCTCTGATTCGCCGGTTCGCCAAGCTCACCGCTTCGATAACCTCCGGTTGGTATTTGCGCGGGTCAATTTCCTCTTCTTGCATCAATGAGCGCGCAAGGTGCGCAAACACCGTATTGATTGCCGATTGGCTTGCCAGTTCGCCGTGGAGGTGCCCGCCCATTCCATCTGCAACCGCCAAGAGTCCCAGGGTGCTGGATGCGTCCTTAAAAACGCGCTGAGAGAGACTGACGAGCAAGGCGTCCTGGTTATTCTCTCGGACGAGCCCGCGATGAGTCGAAAAGCCAGCTGTCAATCGTTGACCTCTTGGAAAGGCATTGGATGCCTGAGAAAAAAACCACCAGACCTCTTCGCTTTCGTCGTATATCCACGTTTGGCCGGGGCCCTCTGCTTGCTTGGAATGCGGAGGGCTCGGTTGCCTGCGTGCAAGAAATTTCTGGGGGTGCGGAGGAATGGCGCCGCAATAAGGGCAGAAAGACTCGGCTCGGGAATTCAGGAGATTGCCACAAATCTGGCAGGTCCAGGTATCTCCTCCCTCGTAATAGACGCCGTCTGAATTCTGCTCGACAAGTTTGGTGAGAGCGAATCGATTGGCAAGCAAGAGGTTCTTGCCACACCTCGCGCATCGTTGGGCGGTCTCTCGATTCGCGATATTGCAGTGAGGGCAAATGATGTTTTCTATCATGAGGGTGTCGTCCATTTTTTAGGTCCTTGATTTTTACTTCAGACGCGAATCCGGCTCGTCTGACGATTGTCTGCTTTCTGTTGTGCGCTGAGCGCCGCTGTCAAAATGGGTAACAACCGATGGACATTCGTGCACGCCTTGGAGCGGTCCAAATCAAAGCAGTCTCAAGACATCATGTGCGAGAGACCGGTCAGGGCGCGGAATTGTCTTTCGTCAACATCGATTAGATTCGCAAACATACCGCTTTACCTCGCTAGAGATGTCGCCGGATTATACCTGATCTCTTATCGAGTAACAAGTCTCTGATTCATGTTTCGGCTTTAGGCCTGTGCGATGATTGGGTAAATTTCGCCCTGAAGGATAGAATGCGCGTAACCGTTCAGTGGTGTGACAACCAGCGCGTCAATGACGATTATTGACGATGGTCACGGCAACGAGACGAGTGCATAATTGTGACATGAGTGCCGAGCAAACTCCTTCGGGCATTTCAGCGGAA
>JBAVQS010000090.1:0-2120 GCA_049694275.1 Anaerolineae bacterium
CAGGGGGTCCCATGGATAATCATGCTTCCGTGCTTGTCGTCGACGATGACGAAGCCATTCTCGCGATGCTGCGCGACACACTGCATGAAAATTACGAGGTCGCGACGGCGAGCGATGTGCTCGAAGCCGCCGACTTTTTGCGCGAGCAGAATTTCGATCTGCTGATTTTGGATTTGAACATGCCCGTCGTGGACGGCCAGGACTTGATGGAGGTCTTTAGCGTGCATCCCCACTTTGAGGCGCTCCCCATTCTCGTCATTTCGGCATTTCCCGACCTGATCGAGCGCGTGAAAAATGCGCGTGTCAATGCGATTCTGCCCAAGCCTTTTTCCATCGACGATCTCCGCCGCACGGTCGCGCACCTCATCGAACAATCGCGGGGTTTGCCCCCCACCACCCCACCGGCCGCGCAACCCTGATTGCTGCCCGGTCATTCCCATCGCATCGCGATCCCATTCCCCGCCTGGCTGATTTCACCGGGCGGGGCGCTTTTTTCGATTCCCGCTTTGGTTTTATAATTTATCCATGCCACAATCCATCATCGAGGTCGATCGGCTCTGCAAAACATATCTGGTTCCCGAGCGCGAGGCGGGTCTACGGGCCGCGCTCGTGAGCCTGGTGCGGCGCAAGAACCGCGAGGTTCGCGCCGTCGACGGCATCTCGTTTCGGGTCGAGCCGGGACAGGTCGTCGGCTTTCTCGGCCCCAACGGCGCGGGTAAGACGACGACTCTCAAGATGCTCTCGGGGCTCCTTTATCCGACTGCGGGCGAGGTGCGGGTGCTCGGCCACATCCCCTCCCGGCGGGACAAGCGCTATCTCAGGCAGATCACGCTCATCATGGGGAACCGCAATCAGTTGCAGTGGGACCTGCCGGCCATTGATTCCTTCGAGCTGAATCGTGCGATCTATCATCTCTCCGAAGTGGATTATCGCCGGACGCGCGATGAATTTGTCGAGTTGCTCGACCTCAAGGACCTGGTCCGCAAGCCGGTGCGCAACCTGTCACTGGGTGAACGGATGAAGATGGAGATTGTCGGCGCGCTCCTCCATCGCCCGCAGGTCCTCTTTCTCGACGAGCCAACCATCGGGCTGGATGTGACGATGCAGCGCCGCCTGCGCGAATTCATCGCCGAATACAACCGCCGCTATGGCGCGACCGTGCTGCTCACGAGTCACTATATGGCGGATGTCGAGGCGTTGTGCAAGCGCATCATCGTCATTCACCACGGGCGCATTCTGTTCGATGGCGATCTCGCCCGGCTGGTCGAGCGCTTTTCCGCATACAAGACCATCGGAGTCACCATCCAGGACCCCGGCATCGACCTGCGCCCCTATGGCGAGGTGATGAGCGTCGAGGGGAGCCGGGTCACGCTCCGCGTCCCCAAAGCCGATACCTCGCGCATCACGGCGCAGCTCCTATCCGATCTGACGGTGGACGATCTCACGGTCGAATCGCCGCCGATCGAGGATGTCATCGAGCGGGTCTTTCAGACAAAAGCGGAGGAGATCGCGGCATGAGAGATATGCTCGACCTCTATCTCAACACGATGAAGATCGCGGTCCTCTCCCAGTTCCAATACCGCGTCTCGAACTATTTTTATATGATCGGCATGATCGCCGAGCCGGTCATCTATCTGGTGGTCTGGTCCACCGTGGCGCGCGCACAGGGGGGCAGCGTGGGGGGCTATACACCCGGCGCGTTCGCCGCCTATTACATCGTCTGGACGCTGGTCCGCAACATGAATATCGTCCTCACTCCCTATGCTTGGGAAGGGCGGATCAAGCGCGGGCAGTTGACCGGCGAGTTGATGCGTCCCATTCACCCGATTCACTTTGATCTCGCCTATTTCTCCGGTTGGAAGGTGGTCGCAATCATCCTCTGGCTGCCGATTGCCGCCATCCTGACGCTCATTTTTCAACCGACCTTTAACCTGACCCCGTGGGGCGTTGGCATCTTTATCCTTGCGCTGTGGGGCGGGTTTGGCATCCGTTTCTGTAACCGTTCAGTGGTGTGACAACCAGCGCGTCAATGACGATTATTGACGATGGTCACGGCAACGAGACGAGTGCATAATTGTGACATGAGTGCCGAGCAAACTCCTTCGGGCATTTCAGCGGAA
>JBAVQS010000091.1:0-17484 GCA_049694275.1 Anaerolineae bacterium
GGCTGGGATTTAGGAGTTGGCAGTTCCCCAACGCTCAACGCACAATTCCCCAACCCGGTCCTTCAACTGCGCATCGGCATTCACAGCGGCCCGGTGGTAACGGGAGAGATCGGGACGGATACGCATCGGGAGTTTACCGCGACCGGCGCGGCGATGAACCTCGCGTCGCGTTTACAGGTGGCGGCCCCTCCGGGCGGCATTCTGATCTCGCACGAGACGTACCGCTACGTGCGCGGGATATTCGACGTGACGCAGCAGCCGCTCCTGACGGTCAAGGGCAAGAGCGAGCCGGTTCGCACCTATCTCGTCCGGCGCGCCAAGGAGCGCCCATTCCGCGCCACCGTGCGCGGAGTAGAGGGGCTCGACGTTACCACCGTCGGCCGGGAGCAGGAATCCGACAGATTACAGCAAGTCTACCTCGACGCATTTGAAGGACAGCGCGTGGTATGGGCGCAATTGCTGGGCGACCCCGGTATCGGCAAGAGCCGCCTGCTCAACGACATGAACGACTGGATCGAACTGCGCCCGGAGACGGTCAGGCTATTGCGGGCGCGCGCCTCCGAGGGTGACGAAAAGCAGCCCTATGCGCTGGTCCGCAAGTTGTGGTTTGACCGCTTTCAGATAGCCGAGGACGCACCGCTCGCCCAGGCCGAGGCGAAATGGGTTGCGCGTTTTCGGGAATTGTGGGGTCAAGGCGAGCAAGCTGCAGTCGACGAGCGCGCCCACTCCCTCGGTCTGCTGGTCGGTCTTCCCTTCCAGGCCAGTCCCTATATCGGCGCGATGCGTGATGCCCCCAGGCAGGTCAAAGGTCGCGCCCTCGTCGTGAGCCGCGAGCTGCTGGGCCGCCTGCGCCGGGTCCAACCCGTGGTAATCCTGCTCGAAGACCTTCACTGGATCGACGTCTCCTCCTGGGAATATTTGGAGGAGGTGCTGTTAAAGGACCCGGGGACGCGGGAACCGGCGGAGCGCGACAAGAATGGGCTGTTCATACTGGCAACCGCGCGGCCAGAGTGGAAGCCCTCTGAAACCCTCACCCGGCTTGCCTGGGATGGCGCCGCGCGCCGCCTATTGCCCTCCGCTTTGCCCGCCGTGTCAATCATCTCGCTTGGCCCGCTCTCCGAGGCCGCGACCCGGAGCCTGCTGGGCGAATTGCTGCAGCGGGTGGACAGCGTCCCCGAAGCGGTGGTTGAAGACCTGGTCACGCGGGCTGAGGGAGTGCCCTATTTTGCGGAAGAGCTGGTCAATTGGTTTATCGACCGCGGGATTATCGATACCCGGCAATCGCAGTGGCAATTCGTGGCGGAGCGTTTGGAAGAATCCTCCTTACCGGCCACGCTCCACCATCTGCTCCTGACGCGCTTATTGAATTTGCAAGAGCCTGAGCGCCTGGCGCTGCAGCGCGGCGCCATCTTTGGCCGGCACTTTTGGTCGGGCGGGGTCGATTCGCTGGGCGGGCATGACAGCGAACAGATGCTCAAGCGACTTCGTCTCCGCTACCTGGTCGAGCCGCAATCCGAATCGGCATTTGAAGGGGAGACCGAGTGGCGGTTCCGTCACGCGCTCTTGCGAGAGGTGACGTACGAGAGCGTGCTCAAGCGGGACCGCGCCCGTCTCCATGGCTCAGCGGCCAGGTGGTTGGAGACACAGGCGGAGCGAGCGGGGCGGCTGGACGAGTTTTCCGGCCTGATCGGCGAGCACTGGGAACGTGCAGGAGAGACGCATGTCGCGGCGAGCTGGTACCTGCTTGCCGGTGAGCGGGCCCAGGCGGCCAGCGCGTTGACAGAGGCCAAACACTTTTTCGACAGGGCGCTCGAACGGCTGCCTGAGCAAGACCTTGCAAGTCGCTGGCGCGTCTTGCAGGGACGTGAAGTGGTGCTCAACCTGCGGGGGGAGCGCGCCGCGCAAAAGGCCGATCTCGATGCCCTGCTGGCACTCGCAGACCGGCTGAATGATGACAACCGGCGTGCCCTGGTTCAGCTGCGCTGGACGAGCTGGATGTCGAGGCGCGGCGATTACCCCGCCGTCTTGCAAGCGGTGGATGCGGCCATTGCCGCGGCGCAGCGAGCGGAAAATCGCGGCTTGCAAGTGGAGGGATTGGGACGCAAAGTCGCCGCCCTCGCCCGACTGGGTGACATCGCGGCGGGACGCGAGGCTGCCGAAGAGGTCGTGACGCTCGTCCAAGGGGTAGAGGATGCGGTTGCGGTCCATGCGCTGGCGGATGTCGCGACCTATTATTTGGAACCGGGCGATATTGCTCGAGCTGTGCCGCTCTATATCATGGCGGCAGAGCGGGCCGGGCGGGCGCGTGACCGGCAGGGGCAATCTATTGCGCTCGGCAACCTGGGCAATAGCTATGCCTTGCTGGGCCTATACCCCGAGGCGCGAACAGCGCTCGAACAATCTCTGGCCCACGGCGAAGCAATCGGTGACCGCCGCGCCGGGGCTTATAACTTGCTGAACCTGGGTTATGTCGCATGGCGCAGCGATGATGGCGAGATGGCGCAGCGCCTGGAGGAACAGTCGCTCGCAGAAATGACGGCGGTGGGCGATGCTTTTGGGCGGGCAGTAAACCTTCTCTACCTCGGCTATGTTGCAGAGCAGGCGCATGACTGCACGCAGGCGGTCCGGCGTCTGACGGAGGCGCGTGAGGCGCTTGTGCAGCTTGGGATGAATGCCCGGGCCGTCGAGGCGGTGGCGGGACTGGCACGGTGTGCATTGGCCGACGGAAGGCTGGACGAGGCGCGCCAGCTCGCGGTCGAGATCTGGAATCACCTATGTAAGCACGGACCGGAAGGGCTCGAATCGCCATCCCAGGTGTACGTGAGCATCATCAATATTTTCGACAGCGCAGGCGACGTGGACCTAGTCCGCGAAATCGTCGACGCCGGGTATGCCGAGTTGATGGCGCGTGCCGCCAAGATCAGTAAGCCCGAGTGGCGGCAGTCCTTTTTGGAGAACGTGGAAGAGAATTGCGCCCTCGTCGTGAAAAGGGAGAGCCTGGCGAGCGGTGCTCCTGTCAGACACAGTTGATAATTCGAAGGCGTGCGGACCAACATACCGACGCAATGCTCCTCGCTTGACCGCCTCGCTTTTCGCGTATCCTCGCTCCTTGCCGCCGATTTCGTTTGCTGGTGGGGATACCGCATGCTGCACCACGTTTCTGCCTGGCTCGTACTGGTGTGGAACGTACGCATTCCTCGTTAAATCGCTTTCGGCGCTTACTCATTCGGGGGGAAAAGCATGTCCAGAATTACTTGGCCTTGCTCGAACTTGACTGTGCCTATATCGCCCTCCGTGTCGCTGAGGTTTTCGGATAGGCTTTCAGTCTGGTTGCTTATTCCTCTTCCAGGTTAGACGAACCGGTTTATCATTCGGATAGATCGTCGAAGCGGCGCTCTCGATGTCGAATTCGAACAAGATATAGCGTTCCGCTGGAGAGTAGCTGGCCAGCCGTACCGCCAGGGCGCGTAACTCTGGATCGTCAATCAAATGAGCGTGCCCGGTTATGCTAAACTCCCCACTGGCACCACTGTTGTCTCTGACCGAACAGTGAATGGCGTACCGCCCATCGCGCTGAAGATCACGCCCTTTGGGGGAGGTCGGCTCCATAAATACAAACAGATGGCCCTGCCCGATTATGGGGGTCATGGGATGAACACGCGGCGAACCATCATTGCGCACAGTGGCCAAATAGGCTACCTGGCCATTCAAGCGTTCAGCGCCAAACGCCGCGAGTTCAGGTTGTTCGTCTTGAAGCGATTGCCAACTCATACAAACCCTCCATGGCTCGATCATTTTGCGAGGCACAAACCCGACATCGGACACTACCCGTTTCCGCGCAACGCCTCTTCGGCGCGCTTGCGCTCCGCCACTTCCCACGCGACATCGGCAAAGTATTGCACCAGCTCCACATCGCGGTCGTTATAATCCGTCGCTTTGTTTCCGACCCCCAGGATGGCGACAATCTTGCCCGCGCGTAAAATGGGCGCGACCAATTCCCGAATCACCGGCGCGTGACCTTTCGGCAAACCCTTGCGATGCGACAGGCTCGCATAATCGTTATGGATCACCGGGCGCTGGGCATAGACACAATCTACCCATACGCCGGCCTGGTCGATGGGGTAATGCCTCCCTTTGCCTTCGGCGCGGCAAAACTCCTTGAGGGTACGCGTCGACCAGGCTTGCAGGAAAAGTGTTTTCTGATCGCTATCGACGAAATGATAAAAGCCGACCGGGCTTGCCGTCAATTCGCCAACCTGATCGAGCGTTTTTTGCAAAACCTCCTCGAGCGGGTGCGTGGCGGCGTAATCCATCAGTTCCAGGCGCGCCTGAATTAACCTTTCCGCGCGCTTGTGCTCGGTAATGTCGACGAATGCCGCCAGCATAGCCAGCGCGTCCCCCGTGTGATTGACCACCATGCTGGCAGATACCTGGGCGACGAAACTCGAACCGTCCTGGCGCTGCGCTGTCAATTCGCCGATCCAGCCGCCGCGTGAGTGCAACGCGGCCATTACCTCCGCGGCTTGATCCTGCATCTGCCAAAAGTCAATCGCGTTTCGCTCCAGCACCTGAAGCGGATCGCTATAGCCCCACAGACACATAAAGGCCGGATTGACGTAGGTCAGTTTGCCTTCCAGATCAGAAATCGCAATGCCATTGATCGAAGATTCGAGCGCGTGATCTTTGATGCGCAGGCTCTCTTCCGCGCGATTGCGCTCGGTCACGTCGTTGAA
Source organism: Anaerolineae bacterium (assembly GCA_049694275.1). GTDB lineage: Bacteria > Chloroflexota > Anaerolineae > UBA4142 > SHND01 > JBAVQS01. The sequence goes on from JBAVQS010000091.1 coordinate 4,734, forward strand.
CGCCGAGACCGAAAAACTTCCCAGAGTGCGCGCGGTGATTTCGGCTTGACGCGGGCTCCCGTCTTGGCACACCACACGCACCTGATGCAGGGCCGTCGCCGCGTCGCCGTGGAGCTGCATCGCAAAGTCCTTGCCCCAGTTATTTTGAACGAACCGGCGATACTGGGGATCGGGATAGGCGCGCAACATCCACGCATCGACCGTGGGAACGTCCTCCATCCGATACCCGTAACACTCGGTAAACTTTTGGTTATAGCGCAAGATGTTGCCGCGGTTGTCGGCGAGTCCGATGGGAATGGGCAGATAATCGAAGGCTTCGCGAAAACGTTCTTCGCTTTCGCGCAACTGGTTTTCGGCGCGCTTGCGCTCGGTAATGTCGTTAAAGGTCGCAGCAAATCTGCCCGGTTCCGTTTTGAATGCGCGCACTTCGAAATATCTTCCCAGTTCCCGAATGTCACTTTCGAATTGGACCGGGTCGCGCGAGGTAACCACCTGGCGGAATCGTTCAATCCAGTACGACTCGATGCCGGGCATGACCTGCCAAAGGGTTTTGCCGAGGATGTCGGCAGAATCCAGCCCCGTCATGCGAACAAAGGCGGCGTTGACGGACACAAAACGAAAGTCCATGGGGGTTCCGATTTGATGCGGATCGAAAATCGCTTCAAAGATAACCAACCCGCCCAACATTTCGTCAAAAAGAAGGCGGTATCTCTGCTCGCTCTCGCGCAAGGATTGGTTCGCGCGTTTGTGTTCGGTAATGTCATCCAACAAGACGACAAAATAATCCACGACGCCATCGGCGCGCCGCACGCATTGCACCGCCAAATCGACATACGTGATGCGCTTGTCCTTGCGAACAAATCGTTGTTCCACCGCAAAGCCGTTGACCTTGCCCGTGATCACACGGTTGAAATTGACAAGATCGGCGGAGCGATCGTCGGGATGGGTCAACTCGCTCCACGTCATCTGCATCAATTCGGTTTGGGTATAGCCAAGCAATTCACACAAGGTCGCGTTGACCTGGACCCAGCCTTTGGTCGATGAAAGAATCGCGCGCCCCGCGAGCGGCAATTCAAAGTAACTGCGGAAACGCGCTTCGCCCGCGCGCAATTCTTCCGCCATGCGCTTGCTTTCGGCAAGTTCGCGCTCGAGTTGCGCGATGCGCGCTTGTAAATCCTGTTCGGTTTGACCTGTCTCGTGTGTCAAACGATCCTCCGCGAGGTAACTCTTCATCGATTCTTCTGATCAGCTTGCACATTATAGCGTACACTCGCGAATTCGCCAGTATCGGGGGTGATGATGCACAAGTGTGATACCGGCGCATGGGGAGAAGTGAATCATTACCACAGTTCCTTGGCAAAGCAGATGCTGAGTGGACTGCCGGCATATTCATCATAACACTCGATACGGTGATAGCCCACGCGCTCGTAGAGGCGAACGGCCTGGGGCTGGAGCGTGCCGGTTTCGAGCTGGAGGGCGATATAGCCCAATTGCCGGGCGCAGGTTTCAATCGCTTCGAGGATGCGGCGCGCGATGCCGCGCCCGCGCAGGGCGGGAACGACATACATCCGCTTGACCTCGCCGATATTTCCTTCAAGGGGTCGCAGCGCGCCGCAGCCAGCCGGCTGGCCGCGGAACCGGACAATCACAAAGGCGGAGCGGGGATCGTCCATCCGGGCGGGAACGAGACTACTAAACCCCTCTTCATTATACAACTCGGCCATCTCTTGTGACATGGCGCGGATGAGGTCGAGCGCCTCCGCGCTGTGGATGTCCGCTATCTCGACGGTGATGTCTCGATCGGTGTCCTTCATGCTCTCATCCATCATGGGGGTATTTATAACACAAATCGGCCTGACAGAGCGCCGGGTCGATGCGGCAGTGGATTTCGTGACGGCTTGCGCGAGCAAGTTGGCTCCGGCGCGCAATCGTGAGATAATAACGTCAAGAAATCAGGGTGAGGAGGAATATGGCGGAACGTAATTTGTTGATGATCCCGGGACCGATCGAGTTTGACCCAGCGGTGCTGCGTGCCCAGGCCCGCCCGGCGCTTGGACATACGTCGCCCGAGTTTATCGAAATCTTTGGGCGCACGCTTGACCGGTTAAAGGATGTGTTTCTCGCGCCGGATGGACAGCCGTTCGTCGTCGCGGGCTCGGGCACGCTGGCGATGGAGATGGCGGTTTGCAATGTGGTCGAGCCGGGCGACCGCGTGCTCGTGCTCGATCACGGTTATTTCGGCGCGCGGATGATCGATATTGTTCGCCGCTATAACGCCGAGCTGATGACGCTCCACGCTACCCCCGGCGATACCGTGTCGCTAACCCAGGTCGAGGATGTGCTGCGCGGCGACCATGTCAAGGCGCTCTACGTCACGCAGGTGGATACCTCGACCGGCGTCCTCGCCGATGTGCGGGGGCTGGCGGCGCTGGCGCGGCAGTACGATACCCTCTGCATCGTCGACGGGGTGTGCGCGACGGCGGGGGAAACGCTGCGGCAGACGGAATGGCAGGTGGACCTGACCTTTACCGCTTCGCAAAAGGCGGTTGGTGTACCGCCCGGCCTCGCAATCCTGATGGCGGGACCGCGCGTGCTGGAGGCGCATAAAAACCGCCGGACGCCGGTGCAGAGCTATTACGGCGATTTCGGACAGTGGTTGCCGGTCATGCAGGCATACCAGGGGCGCAAGCCGGCGTACTTTGGCACGCCGCCGGTGAATCTCGTCTATGCGCTCGAGGTCGGCGTCGAGCAGATCCTGGCGCAGGGGATGGAGAACCGCTTTGCGTGGCACAGCAAGGTGGGGCGCGCCTTTCAGTCGGCCGCGACGGCGCTCGCGCTGCGCGAGGTGCCGGTGCGGCCGGAGCTGGCGGCGGATACGATGAGCGCGTGGTATTATCCTGACGGGCTCAAGGGGAATTTCCTGGCCGAGGTGAAAAAGCGCAGCGTCATCCTCACCGGCGGACTGCTCGGCCCGATCCGCGACAAGTATTTCCGCATCGGGCACATGGGCGCGATCACCGAGGGGGATGTGCTTGCGGCCATCGGCGCAATCGAAGGGGCGCTGGTCGCGTGCGGGTATTCGTTCACGGTGGGCGCGGGCGTGGCCGCCGCGGAACAGGTGCTGGCCGGTTGAGAAATCCCACAGGGATTTCCTGCAGTCGCTGAGGGAACTGGGAGAATTAAGGGAACACAGGCGGAGGCAGGGTGATGCGACGGACATTCGCCGATGATCTTCCCAAGCCGCATAGTGATGGCTGGGTCGTCGTGTTCATGATCGGCGTGGCGGTCGCCATGATTGTTCTCGGCGTGCGCGCCCTGCCGCATGAGAATATGCCCCCGGCGACGAGCACCGCGAGTTATCCAGGGCTCCGGCTTACACTGGAATCGAGCCGCAGGAACGTTTTGTCGAACGAGTCGGTGACGATTCGGTTCAAGATCGAATCTGGATTATGGCAGGTCATGTTAGACGGTGGGCATCACAACCCGCGCTTGATATCATCCTGCATGATCCCGGTTCTGGCCGGGATGTGATCCGCTGGTCGGACGCTCATCCTGAAGAGGCGCGGGACCTGATGTTGAAACCCCGTCAGGTCCATACGATCGAGCTGACGTGGAGACCGCCGCCCGAGCTCGATGGGCACGTCCTCCACGTGCTTGGACAGGTCCATGGGGACAGGGGGATGCTCAAGCAGCCGGATGGATTGTTGCTGGTCGTGGGCACGCCACTGGCGCCGATTGTGCCCTGATAGAGGTTTGAAGATTAGAAGGTTAGAAAGTTGATCACAACTTTCTAACCTTCTAGTTTTTTACCCTGGAACGTGGGCCGCGTGGTGCTCTTGCGCGGTTGCCATCTCCTGGCCGTGGCTCTTGAGCCCAAAGGTGAGGGCGGCCATCAGGACCATGATGACGCCGATGACGATAAAGGCGGTGATATAGCCGGCCACGCCGCCGCCAGTGGAGGCCGCGACAGCGCCGACGAGCGCCGCGCCGACGAGCTGGCCGACGCTGGTGTCGAGCGCCAGGATTCCCTGGCCGGAGGCGCGCTCGGCGGGCGGGGCTTCGTTCAGCATGACATAGCGGAGGGGCGCGCCGAGCAGAATGCCGAGGCCGAGGCCAACCAGGACCGCCGAGAGATAAAAGAGGACCTGGCTCGATTGGAGCGGGGCGATGACAAACAGGCCCAGCGCGACGAGGAGGCTCCCGGCCAGGATGACGACGCGCGAGCCGAACCGGTCGAGCGAACGACCGGCGAGCGGCGAGCCGATCCCCATGCCGAGTACGGCAGGGAGGAGCATAAAGCTCGCCTGGTTGTTCGGGACCCCATACGCCGCGACGATGAGCGCGGGGACAAAGCTGACCGACGATTCGCCGATGCCCGCGCCCGCGGCGAGCAGGCTGATGACCGAAATCTGTTGCGAGCTAAAGAGGCTCATGCGAATGATGGGATTGGCGGCGCGCTGCTCAAGGCGAACAAAGACAAAGGTGAGCAAAACCGCGGCGAGGAGAAAGGGCCAGACGTTGAGCGAGGCGAGGCTTGTCAGGACATGCGCGGTGTCGAGCTGGTTGACGCCGTAGGTCAGGCAAGCGAGCAGGGCGCCGAGCAGGGCCATCCCCGGCAGGTCAAAACCGCGCCGCTGCGCCGGGTGCGTCGTGGGCAGTGTTCGCAGGCCGAGCAGGATGACTGCCAGTGCGATCGGCAGGTTCACGATAAAGAGCCAGTGCCATGTCAGGAACGACAGCAGGACGCCGGCCAGGACCGGGCCGATGAGAAAGGCGATGCCAAAGACCGCGCCGATGAGCCCGAGCGCGCTCCCGCGCTTTTCCGGCGGAAAGGTGTCGCCGATGACGGCGCTCGCGACCGGAAAGATACCGCCCGCGCCAAACCCCTGGATCGCGCGGCCGAGCAGGAGGATGGGAAAGACCCCTTCCGGCGCGAGGGCGACGACGAGCGAGCCCAGCGCGAACAGGCTGACATCCAGAATATAAATCGAGCGGCGCCCGAATTGGTCCGACAGGCGCGCCATGAGCGGCACGCCGATGAGGTTGAACAGGACATAGATGGTAAAGATCCACGCGCTCGCTCGGGCGTCAATGCTGAACGCCTTTTGAATCGCGGGGAGCGCGGGGCCGACAATGGCAATGTCGAGGGCGCCCATAAGGACGCCAATGAAAAGAACCAGGAGAATCTGGTTTCGCGACCTGTTTTCCACAGATTTTGTCCTTGTCAGTGGGTTTTTGGGTTGTCCGGGGCTTGTAATGCCCGGCACAGGTCAAAATCCGGTTTAATTCGCTTGCCGAATGGGTCTAAAACCGCGCCCAATGGCGAGCACGGTTTCACGTTACTTGGACCAGATTATTACCGGGTTTTGACTGGGCTATCTTAACATAGAATGGGCTGAGGGCTATATTCGAGCGTATGCACAATTGGCTATCATGACCACCGACACGTTCGCATCGTGGGCGCTTGACACTAACTGATATGAACGATGAGAAGGTGTCGCCAGGTGATAGTGACTACACTGTATTGTGACGTCAGCCGATGGAGGTCAAGATGTATCGCAAGATTTTGGTGCCACTGGATGGCTCATCCTTTGGCGAAGCGGCGCTGGCGCACGCGCGCGAGCTGGCGCACTGCACCGGCGCAGAGATTGCGCTGGTCCGCGTCGCGATCCAGCCGCTCTATGAATATGCGACGGACCCGCTCCTGTTCCAGACGGTGCGCGAGGATACGGAAGCGGCATCGGCCGAGTATCTGCAGCGCGTGGCGGCGGAGCTATCCGCGGATGGATTCACGGCGACGGTGGAGACGTGCACCGGTCCAGTCGCCGAGACGATTCTGGATTACGCACAAGAGATTCAGGCGGATTTGATCGTCATGTCTACGCATGGCCGCAGTGGGCTGGCGCGCTGGTTTATTGGCAGCATCGCCGACAAGATCGTGCGCGCATCGACGCTGCCCGTTCTGCTGGTGCGGCCATTTGCCGCATAGGCTCTTTATGAACCGACCAAACAAGCGCGGCTGTCTCTATTGGATTCGTCTGCTCACGATCGGAATCGGCGGCGGCCTGCTGTTTGCGTGCGTGGCCATCGAGGTCCTATACGTCGAGACGGTGGTCCGCCCGGCAAATGGACTGGTCGTCGGGAATCCGGCCAGCCGGGGTGTGCCTTACGAATCGGTGACGCTGACCGGCGCAGACGGGGTTCGCCTGGCCGCCTGGTACATCCCTTCAAAAAATCGCGCCGCCGTTATCCTGCTGCATGGCTACGGCAACAATCGCGCCGAGATGCTCGACCGCGCCATCGCGCTGGCTCGACACGGTTATGGTCTAGTATTGTATGATGAGCGCGGGAGCGGCGAGAGCGCGGCGACTGTTCGCGCGATGGGGTGGCCGGATGTGGTCGATGTGCGCGTAGCGCTCGATTGGCTTGCGCAACGGAATGAGGTTGACCCTGCACGCATCGGTATTCTTGGATTTTCGGTCGGTGGGCAGATTGCGCTCCGCGCTGCGGCGCAGGACGCGCGCCTCAAGGGGGTGATTGCCGACGACCCCGGGTTTGTGAGCGTTGACGACGCCCCAGCGCTCAATTCCGCCTATGAATATCTCTTGTACGGGGTAAACTGGGTGGATGGCAAAGGGGTCGCATGGCGGAGCGGCGTGCCGCAGCCGGAGGGGATGGTTAAACAGATTCCGCGCATCGCCCCGCGCCCGGTCCTGTTTATTGCCAGCGGCGGTCCGGACCAACCGGGGAACCGGCTCGTGCGTTATTTTTATCAGCTAGCCAGTGCGCCCAAAAATCTCTGGGAGATTCCCGAAACCTATCACGGCGGCACGTTTGCTGCCCGTCCGCTCGAGTACGAGGAACGCATGACCTCATTCTTCGATCAGGCGCTATTGCAATGATTCTCTATACCAATTCCGTGCCGCGCACCGAAACTTTTTGGGAACTGTATACGACGACCGGCTGGAACCGCGAGTACCAGATTACGCCGGACCAGCTCTATGGCGCGCTCCTCGAGAGCCGGTACATGGTCTCGGCCTATGACGACGACCGGCTGGTCGGTTTCGGGCGCGTCATTTCCGACGGCGTGCTACATGCGCTGATCGTCGATCTCATTGTCCTGCCTGAGTACCAGAGGCAGGGAATCGGCGCGTCCCTGCTGAGCAAACTGGTGAGCCACTGCCGCGGGCAAGGAGTTCGCGATATTCAACTCTATTCCGCAAAAGGCCAAGCGGGCTTTTATGAAAAGCAGGGATTTAGCCCGCGGCCTGACGATGCGCCGGGGATGGAGTACAAACACGCGGAGTGATCCGCGAGTGGACTTGCCATTGACGGCGACCGAACGGCTGCAGTCGCTTGTGAACGGGTGCACGAGTTTGTCGCTGCGGTCAATGGGCTTGTCCACGGGGAGGCCAGGGCAAAATGAAATATGCGGGGTTCTGGCGACGTGCGGCCGCGTTTGTAGTCGATTGGCTCGTCATCGTCGCCGCGACGATTTTGCTGATGAGCGTCGTGGCCTTTGCCAGCAGTGTTTGGCCGCAGCATCCGCAAGGGCTTGATTACCTGGTTGGCGCGCTGCTGGGCATCCTCGTGTTGAGCAGTGTGCTGGCAATCATCGGCGTGATCGTCCTCTACTTTCCCATTCAGGAAGCGCGTTTCGGGCAGACCCTCGGCAAGCGCTGGCTGGGTTTGTATGTGCTCAAGGAGAGCGGCTTGCCGATTGGATACAAAGAGGCGTTCCTGCGGCGGCTCTCGTTCTATTTCGATTTCGTGGCGATCGACGCGCTCTTTATTCCTTTTACTGCGAACAAGCAGCGGGCGTTCGACATCATCGCGCACACCGTCGTCATCAAGGATTAAGCACGGAACCGCGGCCCGGTGGTCCGCCCGGATTACCGGGCCGGTTCGCGGCTCAAGGCGTTGCTCCATGACGCCGAAATAGTGGTATGATAAAAGAGCTTACCACATGGCCGGGGTGAGCGATTTCCAGGTGCGCTGTTCCGCGCGCCCTTTTGCCCTATCGAGGTGATCGACGTGCCGGACCCCACGACCGCCTATACCGATCTTGAAATCGGCCTCACCCGCTGGAACGCCGACAGTTACCGCGTCGATTTGCGTGTGAGCTTGCCCGACAGCAGCGCGGACGTACGGCCGATTACGGGTGGCCCGGTCCTGGCGCGCTGGGATGCCGGGGAGCTCCGTTCCCATGCGCTGGATCCGGTCGCGTATGGCCAGGCGCTGGCGCGTGGCCTCTTTGCCGACGAGCGCCTGCGCACCGCGTTCGCCAGCGCCCGCGCAGCCTCCCGCGTGCAAGGAGAGGGACTCCGTTTCCGGTTGTTTATTGACCCCGCTTGTCCCGAGCTGCACGCGCTTCAATGGGAGACCCTCCGTGATCCGGCGGATGGTGCGCCCCTCGCCACGAGCGAGCGAGTCCTCATGGCGCGCTATCTCTCCAGTCCCGACTGGCAGCCCGTCAAGCTGCGTCCACTCGGCGAACTGCAAGCCGTCGTCTGTATCGCCAACCCTTCCGATCTCGCCGCGTATGAGTTTGCCCCCGTCGACGTGGCAGGGGAGCTGGCGCGTGTCCGGTCCGCCCTCGGCGCGATTCCGGTCACGGCGCTCGATACGCCGGGGAGCGCGACTCTCAATAATCTGATTGCCAAATTGCGGGATAACTATGACCTGCTCCATCTCGTCTGTCACGGTGCGCTGGTCGACGGCGAGCCCCGGCCGCTTTTTGGTCCGATTCCAGAGGTGCTCCAGACCGCTTGCGCCCAGACAGGCAGCGCAGGGATTGCAGGAGGGTCGGAAGGTTGTGTGAAATGGTCGGATTGAGGACAATAATGCTGTTTCGTATTCCTTCTTTCCGCTTGTCTCTTGTCAATTACATTTTGCTGTGCTTGTTGCCTGTGTCGCTGGCGGCGTGCTTTCCCTTTGGGCAACCGCCCACGCCAACCGTAGTGGCGTTGGGACGCCCAACCGAGACCGTGCCGTTCCCGCCCACGGGCGCGCCACCGCGTCCAACGCAAACCGCGCCGGCAACCCCTGCGTCGTTGCTCCTGACCGAAACGGCGACGCCGATGAGTGTGACCTCGCGCCCGACCGAGACGGTGATGCCGGTGATTCCAACCGTGGCACTCTCGACACCGCCGACGGATACGCCCACCGTGCGTCCCACCGAGACGATGCCGCCGCCAACGCCGACTCTGCGCCCCACTGAGACGATGCCGCCGCCGCCATCAACGCCGGGGCCGCTCCCCACCGAGACGCCGCCGCCCGGTTCACCACAGGTGTATGTGACCAACATTCAGATCACGCGGGTGAACCCCGGCGCGATGCCGGCGCAGTTGGTCTTTCATGTGACTTTTCTCAATACCTGGGGCGCACCGCAGTCGTACCTGCGTTGGCGCACCCTGATCTATCAACCCGACGGCAAGAACTCCTTCGGAGACATCCAGAGCCAAAACAAGATCATCCCCGATGGCACGTCCGTGCAGGATACCGGAGTATGGCAGGTCCGAGTCATCGGTTGTCAGGATTTTTATGCCCAGGCAGTCTGGGAAGATGAGAATAATGGGCGGCACCCCTTCCTCGTATCGGGGACGCCGACGATGACCCCATTCCAGGTCTGCCCGTAATCAGGAGAAAATCTTCACATGGCCTCAAACACACCCGACCTTTTGTACTTTAACGGCCTCAATGCCAGCACCGGCGAATATCTCGTGCCACCGCTCATGCCCGACGAACTGGTCAGCGCGATCCGAGGGGACAAGATCGACCCTGACCACCGAATCGACCTGGAGGATCGCACCTTTCACAAGGAATCTCACTTTGGCGTCAAGGAGGGGGTGGACCCGACGAATATTGCGCAGGCGGGCTGGGGCGTCATCTTTGCCGCCGATGCCGACCCTGCCGTGCAGGATGCGCTCCGCCCACTGCTGGATTGGCGCAAGGCTCAGGCGAACCAGATCAAGGAGCGCTATCACGAGTACGACGGCGAGCTCGCCTATCAACCGGAAGAGAGCAAGAACGATTATCTCGCGCGGCTCGGCGGCGGGCCTGGCGCGGTCGACCCCGATGTCATTCCCTACTATTTGCTCATCGTCGGCGATCCCGAAAAGATCCCCTATGCGTTCCAGGTGCAACTGGATGTCGCCTATGCGGTGGGGCGGATTCACTTTGACCGGGTCGAGGATTATGCGTTCTACGCCGAGAGCGTGGTCCGGGCGGAAAAGCAAAACTTGCAGCTCGCACGCTCGGCGACCTTTTTCGGGGCGGCGAATCCCGGCGATGGGGCGACGAACCTGAGCGCGGCGCATCTCATCGCCCCGCTGTATGATCGGGTTCAAGCGCAGTACCCCGGTTGGTCGGTGCAAAAGGTGGTTGGCGAAGGCGCGAGCAAAGCCCGGTTGTCGCATCTCATGGGCGGGGACGAAACGCCCGCGCTCCTCTTTACGGCGAGCCATGGGCTCGGGTTTGACCCGACCGACCCACGACAACTGACGCAGCAGGGCGCGCTCGTCTGCCAGGACTGGCCGGGCCCTGAAGCGAGCGGGCCGGTTTCACCGAATTGGTATTTCTCCGGCGAGGATGTGGCGAGCGATGCACACGTGTGGGGCACGATTGCCTTTTGCTTTGCGTGCTTTGGCGCGGGCACGCCCCGGTTTGACGACTATGCCCATCTAAAACAGGGGAACCGCGAGCCGGCGCAGATTGCCTCCCAGGCCTTTATCGCCAATCTGCCTCGCAAACTACTGGCGCACCCGAAGGGCGGCGCGCTGGCGGTGCTCGGTCACGTCGAACGGGCGTGGGGCACCTCCTTCATGTGGGACCGCGCAGGCGAGCAGGTGGCGACCTTTGAAAGCGTCATCAAACGCCTCTTGAACGGCAAACCGGTCGGCTGCGCGATGGAGGACCTGAACCAGCGCTATGCCGAGATCTCGACCGACCTGACCCAATCGCTGGAATCGATTCGCAACCGGAAAAAGGTCAACCCGCTCACCGTCTCGAATCTCTGGACGGCGAACAACGACGCGCGGGGATATGCCATCATCGGCGATCCCGCAGTCCGGCTGGCGACGGAGGCCACCGCCCCGGCTACTCGTCCCGTGATGGCGCAGATCGATCTCTCGCACCTGCGTACAACCGCGCAACCGTCTCCGGCCGCATCCGCCGAAAAACCGGCGGACGCCGCGCCTGCAAAGGTTGCCACTCCTCCGCACGCGACAACAAACACAACTTCCTCTACGGTTCCGCCAGCGACGATGACTGCAACCATCCCCGCAGTTCCGTCCTCGTCCGGGCAGGCAACGGACTATGGTCTATTCGATTCCGACACCTTCAAGCAGGCTCAGGGCAAACTGATGGCGGCGATGCAGCAGTTTGGCGAGCGCGTCGGCGCCGAGCTCCAGGAAGCATTGGACAGCGCCAGCCACCTCGACGTTGAGACGTATGTGAGCGATGACCTGGCGGGCGTGGATTACAAGGATGGCAAATTTATCGGGAATGCCCGGCTGCGCGCCGTGACGCGCATCGGGCTGACCGGCAATACGCTGGTCTGTGTGCCGGAGAGCAACGGCGAGCTCGACCGCGAGCTGTGGAAGATTCACCTGGACATGGTCCAGCAGGCGCAGGCCAATCGCGCCGAGTTTATCAAGACCCTGGTCACCGCCGCGACCGGCTTGCTCGGCGCGTTCAAGGGTGGATGAGGATGGCCGACCCGGTTACGGCCGTGTTTACAGTGGAAGGCGACTTGCCGCTGGGGACCATGCCCGGCGTACTGGGGCTGTGGCAAAAGGCGGGGGGGCCGGCGGACTCGGCAACCGGCGCCGTGTCGTTTGAGGCCGGCGCGGCGCCTCCTGCGGAACGATGGGTATGGCGGATCGATCTGCCTGCCGATCCGGCGCAGGCGCGGGCGCAGCTTGTACGCGGCCAGGCGCAGCTTGACCGGGCAGATGCGGCGATGGGCGAATCGACGGAGCGAATTGCCGCGCTGGTCAATGCGCAGGCGGGCGGCGGCTCGTTCGCCGTAACCGAATTGCCTTCCCCGGAAGCCGATCTCCTGCGCGAGGTTCAAGCCGGCGCAGAGGGAGCAGGCATCTCGTTCGGATGGGGAGAACAGCTCACGGGAAACAGGCAGGCGGCGGCGCAAGCGCTCCAGGCAGCCGTCGAGCGGCTCGTTCACTTTGTCGCGTATGACGCCTGGGTGGAAACGCAGGTGGAGGGGGCGCTGCTCGGCCGCACGGTGGTCGCGTGGAGCGGCGAGATGAGCACGGCCTGGCGGGAGGGGACGCCGCCCGCGCAGGTCGAACTGCATACGCGGGCGCTGCGCCTCGCCCTTGCCTCACGCAATACCCTGATCCGCTCCTTTGCGATTGCGGGCCAGGGGGCCGTGCTGCTGGCGAGCCTGCCCGCGCTGGCCGCAACGCCGGCGGGGATACTCATTGCCCTCCCTGCGGTCTGGAAATTCGTCAATCAAATCATGTCTGAAGGAGACCTTTATGGCAAACGAGTTTGAAAATTCGATCAAGGACGCGGCGGCCAAGATCACACAATATGTGTCGAACGTGTCCGAGCTCAAGGTGACGACGCGCTGGGTAACGCTGAGCGCGGACGGCGCGGCGGACTTTAGCCAGGCGAAACCCGCGGCGTTCACGCGCATCTCGCTAGACGGCGATTGCGAAACCGTTGTGCCGGTCCGCCAGACACCGAACGGCACACAGGTGGAGGATGCTATCTTTAGCCTGCACAA
>JBAVQS010000092.1:0-6520 GCA_049694275.1 Anaerolineae bacterium
CTTCCGCTGAAATGCCCGAAGGAGTTTGCTCGGCACTCATGTCACAATTATGCACTCGTCTCGTTGCCGTGACCATCGTCAATAATCGTCATTGACGCGCTGGTTGTCACACCACTGAACGGTTACAACAAAACAATTCAAAAGGAGAATGATAAAGATGTCCTGGCAAGTCGATTATGCTCATACGCACCTTCAGTTTTCGGCCAAACACATGATGATCTCGACCGTTCGGGGTCAGTTTGATAAACTCAAGATTGACTCTCATATTGACGAAGACGAAATCGGTCAGATTCATGACAAGGGGACGCTGACGGAGGATGATCTCCTCAACAGCAAGCTGCACGTCCAGATTGAGACGGCCAGCATCAACACCCACCAGGCGGACCGGGATACCCACCTGCGCTCGCCCGATTTCCTGAACGCCGAAAAGTATCCCTATATCACCTTTCAAATGACCGGCGGCCAAAAGATCGACGATAACCATTCCAAGCTGTTCGGCAATCTGACCATTCGCGATGTGACCAAGCCGGTCGTTCTGGACACCGAATACCTCGGCCAGTCCAAGACCCCGTGGGGCACGCTCAATGCCGGTTTTTCGGCCAAAACCAAGCTCAACCGCGAAGAATTTGGCCTGACCTGGAATGTGGCGCTCGAAACCGGCGGCTGGCTTGTCGGAAGAGATATTAACGTCGAAATCGACATCGAATTTGTCAAGCAACCGGAACCGGCCAAGCAGCCCGAAGCGGCGGCCTCAGCCTAAACACTGTTTTGCAGTCGATTAACCTGAATAGTAAGAGCGACAAGAGCGTCCGGATGGTCCGGGCGCTCTTGCCAAGAATGGAGACAAGATGTCTGTCATCGAAACACAAATTCTGGAACCGCGCAAGGAACCCAATCCCGAATTCGGCCAACTGGCTTCGGATGAAGCGGTCAAGCGCACAGCCGTTGCGTTACGTGCGCACGGCATGGAGGTCCTCGTAGTCAATACGGGCGAGGAGGCCAAGCAGGCCGTTCTCAAGATCGTCCCGCACGGCGCCTCGGTTTATTCCACGAGCTCCCAAACGCTCGACACGATCGGGCTGACGCATGAATTGAACGAGACCGGGCATTATCACTCGATTCGCAAGCGCACGATCGCGATGGATCGCAAGACCGAGATGACCGAGATCCGGCGACTCCAGTCGAGCCATGATTTTGTCGTCGGCAGTGTGCATGCCATTACCGAGACCGGGTCGGTCCTGATTGCCTCGCGGGGCGGCAGCCAGTTACCGGCGTACGCGTACGGCGCAGACCGCGTCATCTGGGTGGCCGGTACGCAAAAGATCGTGACGGATATCGAAGAAGGACTGCAGCGGCTGTACCAGTACAGCTTACCGCTGGAGGATGTGCGAGCCCGCAAGGCGTATGGCATCTCCAGCGCGATCAACAAGATTCTCATCGTCAACGCCGAAACGCCGGGCCGCACAACGGTTGTGCTCGTCAAAGAAAACCTGGGATTCTAATAAAAGGGGCGTCCACTACGGACGCCCTTTTTTGTTCCATCTCGGCCCAAGCTCACACCGCGCCGAACAAAGTCTCCAGACCATTCCCCACATCGTTCCGCCACGCCGTAAAGTTGTGCCCGGTCTCCTGTTCGTGATAGGTGACCGCATACTCCTTTTCCTGTAAAAGCCGGTGCATTCGCCGGTTCGTCTCGACCAGCCCTTCAAACCGCCCACAATCCATCCAGATGTGGAGCGGGCGGCGCGGCCCATCGCGAACCAGGTCATAGACCACCGCATCATAACTCTCCATGCTAAAGGCGCCCGACTGACAGAGGACACGGCCAAAGGCCTGGGGAAGGCGGAGCGCAGCATAGAGTGCGATAAGCCCCCCCAGCGATGCGCCCATAATTCCATAACTCCCCGGCGCGGCGTCCAGGTCAACGAGGTTGAGCGTTGCGCGGGCAAGGGGCAAGAGCGCGGTGACCAGCATAGCAATCACGCTTTCATTGCACGCGTATTCGACAAACCGCATCGGCCCGCCATGATGAATCATCGCTAGCGCAATCGGCTGAATGCGCCCCTCGGCAATCAGGTTATCGACAATGGTGGTCAGGTGTCCGCGCCGGAGATAATCCGCGCCGTCAAAAACAACCAGCAGGGGCACGGGATACTGCACCGGCGGTTGGTAGAAATAAACGGTGCGCCGATTACGGGCCACCAAACCTTCCCCTTCCATGATCAAGGAGGTTACCTTGCCCCCAGAGACGCTTGCCGTGCGCCGGGTGAGCGCGGCGGGCGCCGCGTCCGGCATATAGAAAAACTGGTTAAAGCGGCCGACGCCGTTATCAACATGGGTCGCATTGCACGGGTCGATCCGGCGCTTGTTCTTGCTGATAAAAGCGTACTCGAGATAGGCGTCGCGCGGAAAGGTGGTCGAATAGCCCCACAGACCCGACCCCAGCTTGTCCAGCTCGATCAGTTTGGCCGCATCCCAATCGGTCCAGTCTCCCATCAGAGAGGGCGCGTGCCGTCCTTTCCACAGAAACGTGGCTGTCTTGCCGTCAATCAGCGGCGTCCCTTCGCGCCTGGCGCGCGCATAGAGCTGTTTAATATCCATTGAAAAATATGCAGGTAGGTAAGGAAACAGGTAGAGAAGTAAACAAGTAGACAAGTAAACAGGTCCAAGTCCCCCCAGTTTACTTGTTTTCCTGTCTACCTGTCTACCTGTTTTCCTGTTTCTCTGTTTCCCGCTTGGCCTAGAACAGCCCGACTACCTTGCCCGTTTCGAGGTCGAGATCGACATCGTAGAACACAGGGCGGGTGGGGAGTCCGGGCATCGTGCTCATTTTACCACAAAGCGGATAGAGGAACCCTGCGCCGACGGAGGCGCGAATGTCGCGGATCGGAAGCCGCCAGCCGGTCGGGCGCCCCTTGAGCGTTGGGTCGTGTGAAAGACTGAGGTGCGTCTTGGCCATGCAGATCGGGAGCTTGTCAAAGCCGAACCGCGTATAGAGCTCCACCTTGGCTTTGGCTTCGGGCGTATAATCCACCCCGTCCGCGCCATAGATTTTCCGGGCGATAATCTCAATCTTGTCCTCGATCGGAATATCAAGCGGATAGAGGAACTTGAACTCGGCGGGCTTGTTCGCCGCATCCATGACCGCCTCCGCCAGCTCGATTGCGCCCTTGCCGCCGTCCATCCAGTGCGTGCTCTTGACGGCGACTGCGCCCGCCTGCTCGGCGATGCGCTGGACCGCCTTGATCTCGTCGTCGGTGTCGTACTTGAACGAGTTGACCGCGACCACCACCGGGATGCCGTACAGCCGGGCATTCTCGATGTGCTTGATGAGGTTGGCCGCGCCCTTTTCCAACAACTCCAGGTTCTCTTCCGTATACGCTTTGTCCAGCGGTTTGCCCGCGACCACCTTGGGGCCGCCGCCATGCATCTTGAGCGCGCGGACCGTGGCGACGAGGACGACGACATTCGGAATCAGGCCCGAGTAGCGGCACTTGATATCCATGAATTTTTCCATCCCGATGTCAGCGCCAAAGCCGGATTCCGTGACGACGTAATCGGCGAGCTTGAGCGCGATCTGGTCGGCGATGATGGACGAGTTGCCGTGGGCAATGTTGGCAAATGGGCCGGCATGCACAAAGGCAGGCGTGCCTTCGAGCGTCTGCATCAGAGTCGGCATGATTGCATCCTTCATCAGGACGGTCATCGCGCCGGCGACCCCCAGGTCCTCGGCGGTGATCGGATCGCCGTGCAGGCTCGTTCCAATGACCATGCGGCTGAGCCGCTCGCGCAGGTCGGCGAGCCCCGTCGTCAATCCCAGGATCGCCATGACCTCGCTGGCGACCGAAATATCGAAACCGGTGAATCGCTCGTTGCCGACCTCTTCTTCGCCCAGCCCAATCTGGATGCGGCGCAGCATGCGGTCGTTGATATCCACCACCCGCTGCCAGGTAATGCTGTTCGGGTCAATGTCGAGGCGGAACAGGCGTTGCCTGTCTGCGGCATCCAGTTCGGCCAGATAATTCGCTTCAATCCCCAGCTTTTCCATGCGCCGGCGCAGCGAGGGCGCCAGGTAGCCGTTCGGGCATAGGGCCTGTGCGAGCTTGTCATTGTCAGGGGTCTTACGTTCGTGCAGAATCCGGGCGTCGATGGCCGCGGCGAGCAGGTTATTAGCTGCTGTGACGGCATGAATATCGCCGGTCAGATGCAGATTGAAATCCTCCATCGGGACAAGCTGCGAATAGCCGCCGCCGGCCGCGCCGCCTTTGATTCCAAAAGTGGGGCCCATCGAGGGCTGGCGAATGCAGGTAAAAACACGTTGTTTGAGTTGCGCGCCCAGCGCCTGGGACAGGCCGACCGTCGTAGTGGTTTTGCCCTCGCCGAGCGGGGTGGGGGTGATTGCGGTAACGTCGATGTATTTGCCCTGCGGACGATTCTTGAGGCGCTCGCGCACGTCAAGGTGGACCTTGGCTTTGTAATTTCCAAACAGTTCGAGCTCGTGCGGCTCCAACCCAATCTCGTGCGCAACGTCGAGGATGGGGCGCAGCTCTGCGGCTTGAGCGATCTCGATATCGCTGGGAACCGGACGTTTGAGTGTGATAGGCATCTTTGCCTCCTCCTGAGGTGAAATGGGATATTTCCCCTTGTATCTCTACAACCTGTGGGTTGAGTTTTGGTCCTATTCGCGTATGAATCTCGTTACTAAACGCAAGCCCTCTTTGACGCGCCGTGCAAGTGCGCGACCCCCATTGACAAGCAGTTCACATTACAGTATGATTTTGACATTCATCGCTTTATCGGTTGTTCGTATATTTAATAGGATGTGGCACTTGTGCTCGTCGCACTTACGGGTTAGCTTTTACCTCTGGCAATAAATCTCCCCATTGTAGTGGAGTAACACCCCGTAACTCCTTGCTCGTTCACCCGAATATCTGCGGTACGTTCGCACTATGTCCTCCTAGCCATATTTCGGGCTCATGTCTATTATCTTGCGCGCTGCGCGCCCTGAAGACGACGCCTTTCTTTTGGGCGTCTATGCCAGTACCCGTACGGAAGAGATGGCGCTCGTCCCCTGGGCGGGTGAGCAGAAACAGGCGTTCCTGCAAATGCAGTTCAACGCCCAGCGCGAGTCCTATCGAATGCAGTTTCCTGGCGCCGAAGACCAGGTGATTTTGCAGGATGCGGTCCCGGTCGGACGGATCATTGTCGCGCGCGAGCACGACCGGATTGAGCTGATGGACATTGCACTGCTCCCCGCGTATCGCGGCGCGGGGATTGGAACGACCTTGATCCGCGATTTGCAGGCCGAAGCGGCGCGGGGGGACAAGCCCCTGCGGCTCTATGTCGAGAGCTATAACCCGGCGCACCGGCTGTACGAGCGCCTCGGGTTTTCCAAGATCGGCGAGGTTACTTTTTACGACGAGATGGAATGGCGCGCCATGCCAACGAACAGGTGATTCAGTTCCACAGGAGCGGTAGCATGATGACAGATCAATCGAATTTAAAAATTACGGGGCGTTCCGTTTCGCGTCGCGCGTTCATCAAACGACTGGGCGCGGGATTGTTCGCGGCGGCCTTTGTAGCGTTCGACGGTCACAGCGCGCTGGCCCAGGCAGCCCCGGCGGTTGCGATGGGCACGGGCCAGGGGGTGATGGTCGGCGAGAGTCCGGCGGCGGCCGCGACGGCGCTCTGGTCCAAGGCGACGTTTGCCGCGCGCGTCGGCCAATCGTTCACTGTCTTTCCCGGCGGCGCGGCCATGACGCTCAAGCTGGTCAACGTCGCGGATGGGACTGCCAGAATCTATCACAATCCGCAGAGCATCCAGCCCGCCTCGCCCGATGCCTGCTTTGAGCTTGTGTTCAGCGGCTCGCACACCCGCCTGCTCAAAGACAAGACCTATCTGTTCCAGCACCCGGCGCTCGGCAAATTCTCTCTCTATATCGGCCGCGGCGCGGCGAGCAACGACAGTCAGCACTATACGGCGGTCGTCAATTGCGTCCACGCATAAGCAGAGGAATCGAGGGATGGCAGAGCGCGATTTTCAAGACCCCATCACGGCGCGGATTGTCGATTTTCTGACGGGCATCGGGCTCGACGTCAGGCCGGGCGAAATTGCCGAGCCGACTTTTCTGCCGGGGATCATGATTTCTCACGGCGGTCTGCTTGTGGACGAGGCCAAGCTTACTTACCCTGGCGACCTGCTGCATGAGGCGGGACACCTCGCGCTCAAGGAACCGGGCCGCCGCCAGCGCGTGCACATCGACGTTGGACGGAACGCCGGCGAAGAGATGGGCGCCATTGCCTGGTCGTACGCGGCCCTGCTCCATCTCCAGCTTGATCCGGCGATTGTGTTTCATGCGGGCGGCTATCGCGGCGGGAGTAAGGCGCTGATCGAGAATTTCACCGGCGGACACTATATCGGCGTGCCGATGCTCGAATGGCTGGGCCTGGCCGCAGACAAAAAGAGCGCACTCGATCTGGGGGTCGCGCTGTACCCGCACCTGCTCAAATGGCTGCGAGA
>JBAVQS010000093.1:0-2725 GCA_049694275.1 Anaerolineae bacterium
CCTGGTGATGCTTGCCATAGTGATATTCCAGCGTCTCGGCCGAAATCATCGGGGCGAGCGCATCCTTGGCGTATGGCAGCGGGGGCAACTTGTGTTCCATAACTAACTCCTCCTATGAATCATCGTCGATTGAAAAACGTCGGGCCAGGTAGATGTCTGCTTGTACTCTCGACCTCCTCCCTTTAGAAAAAGCGAACCGGCATCTATCGCCACGTTTCCACAACCAACGGAAATTCCCGTAGGACGAAACGTGGCGATAGATGCCGGCCCTCTTGACCCGCTCCCCGCCTTCAAGGCAGAAGAGGCATCCGTGTCAGGCTCCAACGCGCAGAACCATCCGAATTGTAGCACGCCTCTCGCATTCATGCAATGCGCCCCCAAATAAATCGTATGGAGAACAATGTAGTGATATAATCTTGCCGATGAATACCCCTCTCACTGCGACACACAGCCACGCCACACGCAAGTGGTGGATTCTCTTTGCCGTGGGCATCGCCACCTTCATGTCCGCCCTCGACGGCAGCGTCGCCAACATCATCCTACCCGTCGTCAGCAAGGCCTTTCAGGCCGACATTGCAACCGTCGAGTGGATTGTGACGATTTACCTGCTGGTCGTGAGCGGTCTGCTCGTCAGCTTTGGCCGCGTCGGCGACCTCTACGGGCACAAGCCGATTTATCTCTTTGGCTTTGTCGTCTTTGTGCTCGGCTCGGCGCTGTGTGGGCTGGCCCCGTCCGCCGAAATGCTCATCGCCTTTCGCGCCCTCCAGGCTCTGGGTGCGGCGATGCTCTATGCCAACGCGCCCGCCATTCTCACCAAAAGCTTTCCCACCTCCCAACGCGGCCAGGCGCTCGGCATCCAGGCAACCATGACCTATCTCGGCCTCACCGTCGGCCCCTCCCTCGGCGGCTGGCTCACCGACCAGTTCGGCTGGCACGCCGTCTTTTTTATCAACGTCCCGTTCGGCCTGCTCGCCATCGGACTCGGCAGTTATTTTATCCCGCGCGATCCGCCCAACCCGAACTCGGAAGGATTCGACTGGGCCGGCGCGGTGACATTTACCGCCGGGTTGGTCGCGCTCATGCTCGGATTGAACCAGGGACCGGAGTGGGGCTGGACCTCCTTGCCCGTCGTGGGATTCCTCGCAGCGGCAATGGTTCTGCTGGCGGGTTTTATCTATCGCGAACAGCACGCCCGCGCGCCCATGCTTGACCTGAGCCTCTTTCGGCAGCGCATCTTTTCCGCCGCAGTCGCAAGCGCCGTCCTCAACTATATCTCTTTGTACAGCATCATCTTTTTGCTGCCGTTCTATCTCATCCAGGGCCGCGGGTTTAGCCCGGAACAGGCAGGACTGTTGCTGACCGCGCAGCCACTGGTCATGGCGGTGGTTGCGCCCATCAGCGGCACGCTGTCGGACCGGATCGGCTCGCGCATCCTTTCGACCACCGGCATGGTGATTCTCGCGGTGGGCATGTTTCTGCTCTCGCGGCTCGGCCCGGATTCGTCGTCGGTATTCATCATCCTGACCCTGGCCGTCATCGGGTTCGGCATTGGCATCTTTGTCTCGCCGAATAACAGTGCGCTCATGGGCGCCGCCCCCCGTCATCGCCAGGGAATCGCCGCCGCAGTGCTCGCCACGGCGCGGAACGTCGGGATGGTGCTGGGGGTCGGGTTTGCGGGCGCAATCTTTACGACGATCATGCACGGGGCGCAGGCCGGCGGGGATACCGCCGCGCTCTATATGGGCATCTCGGTCAGCTTTACAGCCGGCATCGGCATCGCCCTGCTCGGCGCTATCACCTCTGCCGTCCGCGGCGCGCATGTTCGGCGCCTAGACAGTGAAACAGGGAAACAGCCCCGGGACCCGCATTTAGAGTCCGTAGACAAGTAGCCAGGAGAAGGTATTTTGAATAACCAGCCCATTGAGTACGCGCTTGACCCGTTTCCATTCTATCGTGAGATGCGCGGGAATGCGCCCGTCGCCTTTGACCGCGAACGCTATAGCTGGAGCGTCTTTCGTTACGAAGACGTGCAGCAGGTCCTCTCTGAGTGGAAAGACTTTTCTTCACAATTCGGGGGACCGGGCAGCGCCGAAAACACCTCCTCCCCCTTTGCGGCCAGTATGATTAGCAACGATCCGCCGCGCCATCGCCAGTTGCGCAACCTGGTCACGCAGGCCTTTACCCCGCGGGCGGTGGATTCGCTCGCCGCGCGCATCGCCGTGCTCGTGAATGGGTATCTCGACGCGGTCATGGACAAGGGCGAGATGGATGTCATACACGACCTCGCCTACCCCCTGCCCGTCACCGTCATCGCCGAAATGCTCGGCATCCCGGCGCAGGACCGCGAGCGCTTTAAACGCTGGAGCGACGCGGTCGTCGCCATCGGCGACCTGGACAATGTGGACATGAGCGCGTTAAGCCACAACCAGGCGGTGATGGAGATGAGCGGCTATTTCATGGGGATGATTCAGCAGCGGCAAGCCCAGCCGGGGGACGACCTCATCAGCGGGCTGCTGGCGGCGAATATCGAGGGAGTGCATCTTTCGCTCGTCGAACTGCTCGGCTTTTGCGTCCTGCTGCTCGTTGCGGGGAACGAGACGACGACCAATCTGCTGGGGAATGCTCTGATGTGCTTTACCGACCACCCGGACGCATGGAAAAAACTGCGGGGGAACGACGCCCTGCTGCCGAATGCGATTGAAGAGGTCTTGCGCTACCGCTCACC
>JBAVQS010000094.1:0-9833 GCA_049694275.1 Anaerolineae bacterium
TTGATGCCGCGCGGGTGGTTGGGGCTCTTGGTGAGGAGGCGCGCGACCACCCCTTCGGTCAATGCGCCGGTGCGCTGGTTCTGTTTCTCGACAACCTGCACCCGCATCCCCGGCCGCAGTTCACTTCGCTTGATAATCGGCATAGCCCTCCATCCTTGTTTCTCCGTCTCCGTACCTCACAATTTGGACGCGGATGCACGCGGATTTTACGGATTTGTATTTATTTGTCCGCGTTCATCCGCGTCAATCCGCGTCCCATTATCAAATCTGTGATGTACTGTGTCTACCTGTCTACTTGTTTCCCTGTCTACCTACCCGTCCACCGTTGTGACGAAATAGGTAATGTCGTCCGGCTGGGGGGCGGTCTTGGTAAAGGCGGCGAGATCGGCGCTGAGGTGGTTGAGCAGGTCGGGCGCGGGGGCCGGGCCGGTGCGCAACGCTTGCTGCAGGCGCTCCATCCCGTAATCCTGTCCGTCGGGGTCGAGCGCGTCCGTGACGCCGTCCGTATAGATCGCCAGTGCATCCCCCGCTTCCAGCGTGACCGTCGCATCAAGCAGGCGCAGGGTGGAAAAAGCGCCGACCACGTGCCCAGTCCGGACGAGTTGATCGATCCGCCCGGACGCGCGACGGAGCAGCGGCGGGTTATGCCCGGCGTTGGCATAGGTCAGCGTGCGCGTCGCGGGGTCCAGGATCGCGTAAAAGAGGGTGACGAACGTATCGTACGACGACTCGGTCGCAATGCGCTCGTTGATCTGAATTAGCGTATGCGCCGGGCTGTGATACCGGGTCGCGGCGCTGCGAATGAGCGCGCGGGTCATCGCCATATAGAGCGCCGCCGGCGCGCCCTTGTCCGCGACATCGCCCACCACAATCCCCCAGCGCCCTTCGTGGAGCGGAAAGATGTCATAGAAATCCCCCGCGACCTCGCGCGCCGAGCGCCAGTCGGCCGCAAAGCGAAACCCCTCCACCTCGGGCAGCTCGCGCGGGAGGAGGCTCGCCTGGACCCGGTGCGCGACCTGGAGCTCGCGTTCGAGATGGTCGCGCTGCGCCTGCGCCTGGTCAAACAGGTGCGCCCGTTCGAGCGCGACCGTCACCTGCGCGCCGACGGCGGTGAGAAATTCGAGATCGGCCGCGGTGAGGAGCTGCCATTCGGACGTGGCGACGTTGATGAGGCCGAGCGTGCGCCCCTGCGAGATGAGCGGCACGCTGGCGTGAAACAAGAGCCCGTGCGTGTCGCCGTTCTCCAGGCTCGCCTCCGCCAGTCGCGTGCATTCGACCACATTGACGGCGCGGGCCAGGCGGCCGGCCCGGAAAAAGTGCTGGCAGTGACAATCGGGCGGCGCGGTGAGAATGCGGCCGGCCTCCTGTTCCAACGCGGGGGGCAGGGTGTGCGCGCAGGCGAGCGCAAAATCGTGCGGGGGGGTATTGCCCACGTCAAAGGCCTGGATGCCGCTCTCTGTTTTGATAAAGACCCAGGCGGTTTGGAGGCGCAACACTTGGGCGAGGATCTCGAGCGTCCCTTTCAGCAAGCCCTGGACATCGGCGATGCGATTGAGATGCTCGGCCACCGCCACCAGCCCGCGCAGCCGCGCCACCTCGCGGTCGTGCGGGTCGGCGCCCAGCACCTCGTGTCGCCGGCGAATCTGCTCGCGGGTCAGGATGGGCCGGTCGAAATCGTGCTCCTCGAAGGGATCTGACTGAATCAAACCGCCGGCGGTGGCCCAGGCATAAAACCGTTTGAGCGCGGCAATCTGGGCCCCGAGCGCCTCGTGGTCCACATCCCGGGTCCGCTGATGCAAGAGATAGGTGCGGAGCGCGACATCGTCATGGTCGGTCGGACTGAACCGCTCGGCCTGATGCCCCGTCTCCCATTCGGCAAACTCGCGGACCATCGCCAGCACGTGCGCTTCGGATGCGTCCAGCGTCACCGCAAACCCATCCAGAATCATACAGAAGTGATTATAGCACAGCGTTGACCGGGGCGCGCGTTCCCCTTATAATCCTTTCATGCCTGACAGGGAACCGATTGTCGTGCTGGACCGGGTGAGCAAGACCTTTGGCAAGCCGCCGAAACAGATGACCGCGCTCCAGGAAATCGAGTTGGTCGTTGCACCGGGCGAGTTTGTGACGCTGATTGGCCCTTCCGGCTGCGGCAAGTCCACCCTCCTCCGCCTGATCGGCGATCTGCTCAGCCCGACCGCGGGGCAGGTGCGGGTGAACGGCGAGAGCGCGCGCCAGGCGCGCCGCGCCCGCGAGTATGGCTTTGTGTTCCAGTCTCCGGTCCTGTTCGAGTGGCGCACGGTCCGGCGAAATGTGGAACTGCCGCTCGAAGTGATGCGCGTCGACGCGGCCGAGCGGCAGAAGCGGGCGAACGAGATGCTGGGACGGGTCGAGCTGGCTGAGTTTGGCGACCACTATCCGTGGCAGTTGTCGGGGGGGATGCAGCAGCGCGTCGCGCTGGCGCGCGCCCTCGCGCCGCGCCCCGCCCTCTTGCTGATGGACGAGCCATTCGGCGCGCTCGACGAGCTGACGCGCGAGCGACTGAACGGCGAGCTGCTCTCCCTCTGGCAGCAGATGGGCATGACCATCGTCTTTGTGACCCATTCGATTCCCGAAGCGGTGTTCGTCTCGACGCGCGTCGCGGTCATGAGCGCACGCCCGGGGCGAATCATCCGGAGCATGGAGATAGACCTGCCCCAGCCGCGCAACGACCGGACGCGCGAGTCCGCGCGCTATTTCGCGTTGATTACCGAGGTGCGCGAGGCGCTGCGCAAGTCCGGCAACTCGGAAACCGCGAATCGATTGTGAAATACGCCCTACTCCGCGGGAGGGTTCTGGGGCGGCTTGAGGATGACCGCGCTGGCCATGATATTGTTGGGCACGATGATTTCACCCCCGTCCGCGCTGTGCAGCAGAGTATAGCCGAGCGTCAGCGCTTTAATCGTCCCCGTCTGAAGCCCCTTGGGAGTATTCAATTCCACCTGGTCCCCGACCTGAAAAGGCCGATAGAGCAGTAACGCAAAACCGGCGATGAGGTTCCCCAGGGTGCTCTGCGCCGCCAACCCAAAGATAATGGAGGCCACCCCCACGCCGGCCAGGAGCGCCGCGCCAATCGCGCGCAGAGGGGGAACCAGTTGCGCGTACAAGATCAACGCGCCGAGGAAAACCCCCACCTGCGATAGTTGCGAGACAAAACTGATCGCAGTGGGATCGGGGAAGCGTTTGGCGTTTCGTTTTGTCAAGACGCGGACAAAGCGCACCCCCAATAAAGCCAGTCCCAAGAAAACCAGGGCATAAAAGAGCGCGCCCGGCAGGGTAACCGGATTGAAGAGGTCAAGGAGGAAAGTGTTCAAGAAATCTGCCATGCCATCATCCTAGCACGCAGGACAGGTCGCGTCAACCGGCAGCGCCGGTTTTCGTTTTGACGCTATCGGGTTTAGAATAGCGCGGCTATGAAAACGAATGCCATGCGTCACAAGGTGGTGGGCGGCGGGATTGCCGCGCTGTTTCTCGCGCACGCTCTGTTCTACATCCGCGCGCTCGGCTGGGATGCGGTCGACGACGCCTATATCTCCTTCCGCTATGCCCATAACGCGATTCTCGGATACGGCCTGACCTTTAACCCCGGCGAGCGCGTCGAGGGGTTTACCAATTTTCTCTGGACCGCGATGATGGTCCCCTTTGCCGGCCTGGGAGTGGATATCGGACGCCTAAGCATCGTGCTCGGAGTGTTGTTTGCGCTTGGCACGCTGTGGCTGGCGACGCGCCTCGCGCGGGCGATGGCGCTCCCCCCGCTCGTCGGGGCGCTCGCCGCGCTCTGTCTCGCGGTGGACGGGTCGTTCGCCATCTGGAGCGTGAGCGGCCTCGAAACAAACCTGTTCGCCTTTTTGATCGCGGCCGGGGTGTTGTTCTATCTACGCGAACAGCAATTCCGACCGGCGCAAGCCCCGGCGGGAAATGTGTCCGCCGGCAGCAATCCCTGGGGCGGGTGGCCCGTGAGCGCGGTCCTGTTTGCGCTCGCCGCGATGACACGGCCGGAAGCCGCGGCGGTATTTGCGCTGACCGTCGCGCACCAGGCGGCGTGGCGTCTCTTGAACGAACGCCGGTTGTTCCGCCTGCCAGACATTGTGCGCGGGGTCGTGTTTGCGGCGCTGTTCATTCCCTACTGGCTGCTCCGCTGGCGCTATTATCACTCCTTTTTCCCCAATTCGTTCTATGCCAAGGTCGCGCCCGGCGGCCCGGCCGCCCAGATTGCGCGCGGGTGGCACTATCTCAGCCAGTTTGTCGGCGTGCACATCGGCTGGGTCATTCTCCTCCCGGCGCTCATCGCACTGGGGTTCGCCATCTGGCGCTATGCTCGGTGGAAGGAAAACCCGGAGCAGCCGCGCCCGGCGCCGCGCCTGTTCGGGATGAGCTATCTGGCGCTCGTCGTCGTGGCCTATTCCGCTTATATCGTCTATGTGGGCGGCGACTGGTCGGTCGGTCGGTTCTTCGTGCCGGTGCTGACGCCCGCCTATCTGCTCATCGCGGCCGGCCTGGTAGACCTACTGCCGGCGCGCGCCACACGGGCGGTACGCTACGGCCTGACGGTCGCCGGGGTCCTGTTCTTGCTGGCGCTCGCGTGGAGCTCGTCGTGGACCGGCGAGTATGGGATTTTCGTGCGAGACTTTGATGCGGCGCGGGCGACCAAGGCACGCGAGGTGATGGGCAAATGGCTCAAGGCCAACGTCCCACCCGGCACCTGGATCGCGGTGGATGCGGCGGGGCAGGTACCCTATTTTTCCGGCCTGCCGGCGATTGATATGTTCGGCATTAACGACCTGCACATCGGGCGCTTGAGCGTGCCGACACTGGGGGAAGGGACGCCGGGGCACGAAAAGTTCGATCTGGGCTACATCATCCAGCGCGGCCCACAATATGTTATCATCTATGGCAACCTGCTCGACACGGTAACCGAGTACCGCCGTTCGGATGCGCAGTGGACCCAGGATGCGAGACTGACCCAATTTCTCACGCTGTACGAGAAAAGATGACCTATGGAAGATATGGGCAAGCTATTAATCGTCGTGGGCGTGCTGATTGTCGTGGTCGGAGGCGGAATGCTGCTGATGGGGCGCGTCCCCCTGCTGGGTAAGCTCCCCGGCGATTTCACCTTTTCCGCGGGTGGGATGACTTGCGCCATCCCGCTCGCCACCTCGATCATTCTGAGTATTCTCCTGACAATCATTCTGAATGTCATTATCAGGCTGATGAAATGACATCGATTTACGCATAACCAAGCACGAGGTGATGCCGGTAGGCTTCTTCTAGTCGCCGGATTTCTTCTCGCTTGCTCTTATTTATTGATGCCCAACAATACAATGCGGCACATACGGCTCTTCCAGATAGGCGACCTCTTCCTGAGTCAGTTTAACGGATAGAGCGCCGACGGCATCTTCCAAATGCGTGAGCTTGGTCGCCCCGACGATAGGCGCAGTCACCGGCTCCTTCTCTAACAGCCAGGCCAGCGCGATATGCGCTCGCGGAACCCCATGCTTTTCCGCGATTTCCGCGACCCGCTCCACAACCCGACGATCGGGTTCGGCCGTCGCATCGTATTTGCTTTTCGCGATTTGGTCGGTTTCGGAACGAAGCGTGCTTTCCGACGACCCGTCGCGCGTCAATCTTCCTGAGGCAAGTGGGCTGTACGGGATCACTCCGATCTTTTCCTCGCGGCAGAGCGGCAGCATCTCCCGTTCCTCTTCGCGGTAGATGAGGTTCAGATGATCCTGCATCGAGACGAAGCGGGTCCACCCGTGCTTCTCGGCGACGTGCAGCGCCTTTTGGAACTGCCACGCGAACATGGCGGAGGCGCCGATGTATCGGGCCTTGCCGGCCTTCACCACGTCATGCAGCGCTTCCATCGTCTCCTCAATGGGGGTTTCGTAGTCCCAGCGATGGATCTGGTAGAGGTCCACGTAATCCATCTCAAGCCGCTTCAGGCTTTTGTCGATCTCGCTCAGGATCGCCTTGCGCGACAGCCCGGAGCCATTCGGTCCGTCATGCATTTTGCCATGCACCTTGGTGGCAATGACGACCTCATCCCGATTCGCGAAATCCTTCAAGGCGCGTCCGAGGATCTCCTCACTCGTTCCAATGGAATAGACGTTGGCCGTATCAAAGAAATTGATCCCCAGCTCGAGGGCTTGCTTGATGATCGGCCGGCTGTTTTCCTCGTCGAGCACCCATTTGTGAACCCAACGCGCCGCGTCCCCAAACCCCATGCACCCGAGGCAGATGCGCGAGACCTTCATCCCTGTCGATCCTAATCGTGCGTATTCCATTCTTTTCTCCTTATGGTCACCGGGTTTCGCAGCGTGCCGTCGCGTCGGACTGACGCAATCTGCAGTTCTTCTGCTCTTCCAATATGGCCCGAATGCCCTACCTCATGGTTGCAGCAGCGTTTTGATCGCGCGGCGCTCGTCCATCGCGCGGTAACCCTCCGCCACCTGTTCCAGGGGCAGGGTCAGATCAAATACCTTGCCGGGATTGATCTTTCGGCTCCACACCAGGTCAATCAGTTCGGGCAGAAAGCGGCGTACCGGGGCCGGGCCGCCATGCAGATGTACCTCTGCAAAGAACAGCTCCTCGGTGGGCAGCTCCTCGCCGTGAAAGACCCCGACGTAGCCGACATACCCGCCGGGGCGGGTGGAGCGGATGGCCTGCATCATCGACTCTTGGGTGCCGACCGCCTCGATGACCGAGTGAGCGCCGAGCCCATTCGTGAGTTCCTTGATATGCGCCACGCCCTCATCACTGCGCTCGGTCACAATGTCGGTTGCGCCGAACTCGAGCGCGAGCTTTTGCCGATCCTCATGGCGACTCATCGCAATGATGCGCTCCGCGCTCATCTGCTTGGCCGCGAGCACCGCGCAGAGACCAACCGCGCCATCACCGACCACTACGACCGTCTTGCCGGGACCCACTGCAGCCGCGTCGGCGCCGAACCAGCCAGTACCGAGGACGTCGGAGATCGCCATCAGACTCGGAAGCAAGTCGTCGGATGGGATGTCCGGCGTGGCGACCAGCGTGCCGTCCGCGAGCGGGATGCGGGCCAGCTCGGCCTGCGTGCCGCTCGTCTGCGAAACGAACTGGCCGTGTACGCAGCGGGATTGATAGCCAGCCCGGCAGATCTCGCAGGTGTTGTCGGAGATGACGAACGAGCCGACGACGAACTGTCCAGGCTTGATGTTCTTGACCTCGCTACCAACTTCCTCGACGATGCCGACATATTCGTGGCCCATTGGCATCGGTTCAGTGATCTTCTCGATGCCGCGGTAGGGCCACAGATCTGAGCCACAGACGCAGGTGGCCGACAATCTGATGATGGCGTCGGTTGGCTCGACGATCTTGGGGTCGGGGCGCTCCTCGAAGCGAATGTCGCGCGGTCCATAAAGAACTGTTCCTTTCATAATGTATCTCCCTCTGGTGTGATTTACTTACGAAGATCGGCGGAAGAGGGCTTACCCGTGGTATTGTTTGTCGCTGACCTTTTCCATCCAGTCGACGGGCTTGCCGTCGAGCGCTTCCTGAATGGCGATGTGCGTCATGGCCGTGGTGGGCGCAGCGCCGTGCCAGTGCTTTTCACCCGGCGAGAACCAGACCACATCCCCCGGCCGAATTTGCTCGATTGGGCCTCCCCAGCGCTGGGCGAGGCCGCTGCCATAGGTCACAATCAGGGTCTGGCCCAGCGGGTGGGTGTGCCATGCGGTCCGAGCGCCCGGCTCGAATGTGACGCTGGCGCCGCGCACACGGGCCGGATCGGGCGCCTCGAACAGGGGGTCCACACGTACCGCGCCGGTAAAATACTCGGCCGGTCCTTTGCCGGAGGGCTGTGAGCCACTTTTCTTGATTTCCATTTTCTGAACTCCTTCACTGCTGGATGTGATTTCGAATCATCGTTGGCACAAAATACAGTAACGGGACGATGAAAAAGCAAACCAGGGAAAAATAAACATTTACATCTGAAGTCAATTCGCCCGTAGCCGCTCCAATGTTCTCCGCGAGACGTTCAAGCTTGCGCGAGCCCTTCGATTACTTCGGAGCGAGTTCACCGTACCAATAGGCAGCAGTGACTCCGCCGTCCATGAGAAAATCGCTGCCGGTGATGAACGCGCCGTCCGGCCCCATCAGGAGAGCGCCAACGGCCCCCACCTCATCTGGGGTGCCAGCGCGCCCGGCCGCGGACAGCTCGATCATGCGCCGGTATCCATCGCCGCGCGGACCCGTCAGCTCGTCCCTGGCAAGAGGCGTGAAAATTATGCCGGGGCTGATCGTGTTGACCCGCGCGCCGCGCTTGCCCCACCGCACTGCCTCTGCCATTACCCGCAGCGAGTTCCCGCGCTTGGAGACCTGGTAGGCGTGGAGAGGGCCCGTCACCTGGTCCGGCTGAAGCATCGGAAGAGCGAGCAATTCATCGGTGGGCGTCGTCGCCAGCGCCTTGTTTTGCTCGGGGGTCAGCCCTGGGAGGCGGTGCCCCGATTGCGAGGCGATAACGACGCCCGCATTACCGCTCAGCGCCCAGTCATTTTCAACACAGCTTCAGGGAGCCGAGCGCCTTGCACCCGGATCTGGGCGGCCGCATTTTCAATCTCCCGCAGGTCGTCAGGCGTCAGTTCGATATTTACGGCCCCGATATTTTCCTCCAGACGATGCAGCTTGGTCGTGCCCGGGATCGGAACAATCCACGGCTTTTGGGCCAGCAGCCAGGCGAGCGCGATCTGCGCCGGGGTCGCTCGCTTTTGTTCCGCGATTTGGCTCAGCAAATCCACCAAGGCCTGATTCGCTTGGCGATTCTCCGGCGTAAAGCGAGGAGAGATGTTGCGGAAATCAGTGCTGTGAAATGTCGTGCTTGTATCAATTTTCCCGGTGAGGAATCCTGCACCCAGCGGGCTAAATGGAACAAAGCCGATGCCGAGTTCCTCGCACATCGGCAGCACGTCCGCTTCAGGGTCTCTTGTCCACAGCGAGTATTCGCTCTGTACCGCGGTGATCGGCTGGACGGCATGTGCGCGCCGGATCGTCTGTGCGCCCGCTTCCGAAAGGCCAAAGTGCTTGACTTTGCCCTCCTGAATCAGGTCCTTGACCGCTCCCGCCACCTCTTCGATGGGCACATCTGGGTCAACCCGGTGTTGATAAAATAGATCAATGGCTTCAACCTCGAGTCGCTTGAGCGAGGCCTCGGCCACCTGCTTGATGTGCTCCGGCCGGCTGTTCAGTCCACCGGAACGCGCCCCAGTGATGGGATCAATATCCCACCCGAACTTGGTGGCGATCATCACCTGGTTGCGGAAAGGCACAAGCGCTTCGCCTATCAGCTCTTCGTTGGCGAACGGGCCATAGGCCTCTGCTGTGTCAAAGAATGTGATACCACGTTCCACAGCCGCCCGGATGAGAGTGATCATCGCTTGCTTGTCAGCTGGCGGACCGTAAAGCGAAGTCATTCCCATACAGCCAAGCCCGAGTGCCGAAACTTCCAGGCCGCTGTTCCCCAATTTGCGCTTGAACATTTCTTTTCCTTTCAATGATGCACTTTTTCTTGTTCTCTATCTTGAGTTCATTATAATAACGTTGGACCCCAGAGTGGTATAATGATTTTCTAGAATGGTTGAACAATTCTGCAAATCTTGAACGGGCGATAGGGAAACAAGTAAAGAGGTAAATATGGAGTAACCGTTCAGTCAAGTGATGGCCCGGGCAACAACGACGGTGGTTCAGCACCGCTGATGGCCGCCGCACAGGCTGCCGTCAGATAATCCAACACGTCGCGCCGCTGCTGACGGAGTGTCGTAACG
>JBAVQS010000095.1:0-3957 GCA_049694275.1 Anaerolineae bacterium
GTCGAGGATGAGCGCGAGCTGTTCCTTTTCCCGCGCCAGCGCCGCTTGCAACTGCTTGCGCTCGGTGATATCGACGACCGCGACGATGACCTTGCCATAGCTTTGCTCATAGCCGGGCACGACGCGCCAATCGATGAGCACATCCAGTACTTCGCCGTCGAGGCGCCGGTTGCGGGCCTCACTCCGGAAATGGGTCGCGCCGGCGGCCAGCGCGAGCAAGCCTTCTAACTGCCCGGGGTCGGTGACGGCAGGGACAACTTTGTCCAGGTTGCCAAAGAGTTCCTCCTTGCTGGCGGCGTGATAGAGCTGGAGGCTCGCCTGATTGACGTCGGTGATGCGAATCGCGGAGAAACAGCGGGCCAGTTCCGCGGGATGCGCGGTCAGGTACCCGGCCAGATCCTCCACGCCCGATTGGACGATCTCGTCCAGAAACTCTTTCGCCAGGGTAAATTCCTCTTCGCAGAGCGCAACCGGCGATTCCTCAAACAACATGCGGTATCGGCGCTCGCTCTCGGCCAGCGTCGCCTGCAACTGCTTGCGCTCGGTGATATCGACGACCGAGACGATGACCCTGCCATAGCTCTGCTCATAGCCGGGCACGACGCGCCAATCGACGAGCACGTCCAGCAATTCGCCGTCGAGGCGCTGATTGATGGTCTCGCTCCGAAAATGGGTTGCGCCGGCGGCCAGCGCGAGCATGACCTGTACCTGCCCGGGGTCGGCGAGGGAGGGGACCACTTTGTCCAGATTGCCGAGGAGTTCGTCCTTGTCGGCCGCATGATAGAGCCGGAGGGCCGCGCGATTGACGTCGACGATGCGAATCGCCGAAAAATAGTGGGCCAGCTCGTCGGGATGCGCGGTCAGGTATCCGGCCAGGTCCTCCACGCCCGATTGGACGATCTCGTCCAGATACTCTTTCGCCAGGGTATAGTCCTCTTCGTAGAGGGCCACCGGCGATTCCTCGAACAATGTGCGGTAGCGGCGCTCGCTCTCGGCCATCGTCGCTTGCAACTGCTTGCGCTCGGTGATATCAACGACCGAGACGATGACCTTGCCATAGCTCTGTTCATAGCCGGGCACGACGCGCCAATCGACGAGAGTGTCTATCAGTTTGCCGTCGAGTCGCCGGTTGATGGTCTCGCTCCGAAAATGGGCTGCACCGGCGGCTAGAGCGAGCAAGGTGTGTATCTGCCTGGGGCTTTTGCCGACGGGGACAATTTGGTTCAGATTGCCCAAAAGCTCGTCCTTGCTGGCGGCGCGATAGAGCGGAAGGCAGGCCTGATTGATGTCGAGGATACGGACCACCGAAAAACAGCGGGCCAGCTCGTCGGGATGCGCGGTCAGGTGCCCGGCCAGGTCCTCCACCCCCTCCCGGATGATCTCGTCCAGATACTCTTTCGTCAGGCTAAAGTCCTGTTCAAAGAGCGCCACCGGCGATTCCTCAAACAGGGTGCGGTAGCGGTGCTCGCTCTCGGCCAGCGTGCCCTGCACCTGCTTGCGCTCGGCCAGCTCGCGTTGGGCCGCGTCGAGCAGGCGGGCATTTTCGATGGCGAGTGTGGCCTGTTCGGCAAACAAAGAGACGGTCTGGATCTCTTCGTCGGTAAACGACCCCGTTTTGACTTGATCGTAAATGACCAGCGCCCCAATCGCCCGGTCCTGCACCTTGAGTGGTACGCCGATACAGCGAAGAAGCGTACGCTCTTCAAAGTGGAGGGAACGGTTTTCCCAGGCATGATAGTCGGCGACGATCGAGAGCTCGCCGGTCTGGACCACGCGCCCGGCAAGCCCCAGGCCTATGGGCATTCGCAACCCGATATCCGATTCCGGCAGATTGTACCCCATCGTCAATTCCACGCTCAAGCCGTCTGGCTGCAAGAGGAACAGAGCGCCGGAATGCAGGTGCAGCAGTTCGGTCGCGCGGGTGACGACTGTTTTGAGAAGGGCGGTCAGCTCGCGCTCGCTGTTGATCTCGAGCAGGGTCTGATAGAGCGCTTGCAGCGCTTGCGCCCGGCGGTCGCGTTCCGCTTCGGCCTGTTTGCGCTCGAGCGCATTGGCGATGGCGCTCCCCAGCACCTGCAACTGCTGGATGTCCTCCGGCGTCCAGCGCCGTTCGTGGGCGTGCGCGTGAAGCCCGACCGCGCCAAACACCTTCCCCTGTTCGCCGTGAACCGGCACCACGAGGTTTGAGAGCGCCCCCTCTCGCCGGACGGCGGCGAGCCATTCGGGGGATTCGGCTGGCAGGTCGTCCATCCGGTCGGCGCGGGCGACCTGGTTCTGGAGGAGCAGGCGCCAGGGCCAGTTGAACTGGTCGATGGAGAGTGTCTGGTGGGGTCGCGCCGTGGTCGCGAGGGTCGGCTCGCGCCAATCGTGCGTGATGGTCACGGTGCGCCGGTCCGGTGCGACCTCAAAGACAAAGGCGTGGTCAACGCCGATAAACTGCGCCAGCTCTTGCAAGCCGTTTTCGATTGCGGCGTCGATAGCGGCGCCGGCGCTGGCCGCGAGCCGGGCGAGCACCCGGGCCATCAGCTCGTCAAAGGCGGCGCGCCGCTCGAGCGCCGCCTCGGCCCGCCTGCGCTTGCTGAGGTCGCGAATCATGATGTTCAGCAGGGGTTGCCCATCCCGGTCCTGGACACGCGAGATGGCGACCTCGGCCGGAAAGGTGCTCCCGTCTTTTCGCACGAGCTTGACTTCGCCGTCGACGGCGCCGGTCTCGGCGAGCATGGAACGGAGATTGACATACCCGGAATGGGTGGAATCCAGCAGCTCAACACGGGAGCGTGACTGCATTTCGGCCGGGCTATATCCGAAAAGCCGGTAGGCCACGGAGTTGGCCTCAAGGAGGCCAACGCCAGGGCGGACGATCAGGATGCCATCGTGGCTCGATTCAAAGAGGGCCCGGTAGCGCTTCTCGCTGGCGCTGAGCGCGGCTTCGGCCTCCTTGCGCCGCGTGATCACCCGCAGCAGGACCGCGATTCCCTGGGATATCGGATGGATGCGGACCTCAAACCAATTTGTGTAGGGCGGCTCCTCGATATGGGTCTCGAACGTGGCCGGCTGGCCGCTGCGGAGAACTTCAAGCGCCTGTTTGTGAAGCATGGACCCGCTCAACATAGGCCAGGACTCGAGCACCGATTGGCCGATGACCGCCTCACGTTCAATTCCCACAAAGGCTTGCGCCGCGTGGTTGAGATGGAGCACCCGCAGGTCCGGGTCGAGGATAAACAGGCCATCGTTCATGGCGTCAAAGGTCTCGAGCAGGTCGCCGAGCACGCGCTCACGCTCGCCGAGCGCGGCCTGCGTCTTGGCAACGTGCAGCAGGGCCTCGACGCGCGCCAGCAGTTCTCCGGCGGTGACGGGCGACGTCAAATAGCCATCGACGCCGGCGGGCGTCCTGCCGCCAGGACGCGCGAGACCGGCGGGGTCTGGCGAGAGGAGGAGGACCAGGCTGTGTTTGTGTGCGGGGTCGGTTTTGATCTGGCGGCAGATTTCCAGTCCATCGAGGTCGGGTAGGCTTGCGGCGAGCAGGACCAGCGCGGGACGGTGGTCCGTGACGGCTTGCAACCCCTCGCGACCGGTCGCCGCTTCGAGGGCGGTGTACCCGGCGTTTCGCAGGACAAGCGCGTGCGCCGAACGGACGGCGCGATCGTCGTCTACGACGAGGATGGATTGGGGCGAGTTCATTGCGCTCCTGGATAATGATGCGGTTCAGAAAAGCACTCGGGCGCGCGACATCATACACGCGTGTTAGCGAGATGTCAATCGCGCTGCGCTATTTGTCTGGTGATTACTCACATCTCGGTTTGTCCGACCGAAGGGAGCCGTATAGGTCCCCTCTGGGGAGAATCTCGCTAGCGCAAACGAAATCTGGCGCTTGGGAGGAATCACCACCTATTTGTCCAGGTAGCGTTTGTGCCAGGTATAGAGCTCCTGGCGTTTGGCGAGGCGGAGCTTGGCGCG